>JACZYK010000059.1:0-2312 GCA_022571135.1 Bacteroidota bacterium | reverse complement strand
AGATTGCCTATTTCTCGTCCGGTTTCGAGGGTGGTCTGATCATGGTAGCTGCAGTGACGATCATTTATTCGGCGGTCCTGGCTCTGATCGAGGGGCCCGAACTGAGGCAACTCGATATCGGGTTGTTGATCACGGTGGGCCTCTCGGCCGTGAATGCCGTACTCGGCACTTCGCTCATTCGAATTGGGAAGCGGCAGAACAGTATCGTTCTCGTCTCTAACGGTCAGCACGTGCTGACCGATATGTGGACCAGCATCGGGGTCATCGTGGGGCTATTCGTGGTATGGATGACCGACGTAATGTGGCTGGACCCGGTCGTGGCCATCCTAGTCGCGTTGAACATCCTGTGGACAGCGGGCTCTCTGATAAGAAGGTCCGTCGAGGGCCTGATGGAGACGGCCGATCCCGAGGACACCGCCGCACTACGGGAACTATTGATCAGCTACACTCAGGACGGTACGATTCACGGATATCACCAGCTCCGCCACCGACGCGTAAATGATCAGGTCTGGGTCGAGTACCATTTGTTGTTTCCGGAAGATGTCACCATTCACGAGGCGCATCGGCGCTCGCACGATGTCGAGGACTCCGTTCACGGATTGTTCCGCTCGGATTCGGTAGTGGTTACGGCGCATCTCGAGCCCGAACGGCGCTACGACGCGCATGAACGCACAGCCGGTAAGGAACCTGGAGCTGCTCTGAATACTGCGCACGAAGATTGAACAAGACGCCGAGTACGATCTTTTTATGAGAGCACAGCGCATAGCAGTCATCGGCGGTGTCGCCGCCGGTCCGGCCGCGGCTGTTCAGGCCCGAAGAACGGATCCCGACGCAGAGATCGTGATGTTCGAGCAAGGATCGAACATCTCCTACAGCGCCTGCGAAATGCTGATGCTGGTTTCCGGCGAGATCGATGATCCCGAGCAGCTCATTCACCGCTCACCGAAAGACTTTCAGAGAGAAAGAGGGATCGAAGTTCGCGCCGAGACCCGCGTAGATCGGATCGATCCACGCGCCGGAAAACTGGTCTGCACTTCCGGTGACACGGGCGTAACCAGCGAGGAGGATTTCGACAAATTCATCCTGGCGACAGGCGCCCGGGCTAGCGTGCCGGACATCGATGGCGCGGATGCGGAAAACGTTTTCGTTTTAAGGCGCCTGGGCGACGCCATCGAACTTCGGGGCTTCATTTCTACCGAAACGATACACCATGCCGTGGTGGTCGGAGCAGGGTTCGTGGGACTGGAGGTAGTCGAGGCGCTCGTGAAGAACGGCATTCGGGTTTCTCTGCTGGAGCCTGGTTCTGGCCCCATGCACGCGCATCTGCACGAGGAGCTATCGACTCTGGTGGGGCGACTGCTTGAGGATCACGGGGTCGTCGTGAGGCTCGAGGGCCTGATCGGCCTGGCCGTCGGACAGAGTGGAAGAGTATCGGTGGTTCGGACGTCCGCCGGGGAGCAGATCGGTTGCCAACTCGTGGTTCTGGCCATCGGAACCACGCCCAACACCAAACTGGGTGCGGCTGCGGGAATCCGGCTTGGGGACACGGGTGCGTACCTTGTCGACGATCGGATGAGGACCAATATCCCCAACGTATGGGCGTGTGGCGACTGCGTTGAGGTTCATAGACTGGTCGACGGGCAAAAGGTGATCTATCCACAGTCTCCCACGGCCTTCCGAACGGGTCGCGTGGCGGGCACGAACGCAGCTCGGCGCGGCGCCTACGGAGCGGCGACATTTCCCGGCATTGTGGGCGCCCAGGCGCTGCGATTGTTCGAACAGGAAATAGCCTTCGTCGGAATCACCGAGGGCGAGGCGCGCCACGCAGGATTCAGTGCGGCCGCGGTCACGATCACTCATCTTACCCGCTCCAGCCTTGATCCTGGGAGTTCGCCAATCACGGTAAGACTCGTATTCGAGATGGCGCGAGGTCGATTGCTGGGAGCACAGCTGGTGGGTGGCACCGGTACGGCTCTCCGAGCCAATATTCTGTTACCGCTCATCCGATCCCGCGGAACGATATCGGACCTCTATGATCTTGATTTGCTCTACGCTCCGCCGTTCTCTCCACGAATGGATCCGCTACTTATCGCTGCGCGAAAAGCGATGCGTCTGCGCGAGGATACTCGAAGGCGCATTTGACTCGGCGCCACCCCTCACATCGTTCCGAATTACAAGCCGGCGAATGGCTGAAATCGGAGTAAGCCGACCCGAGGGCGCCGGAAGATTTGCAATCCCCCCACCCCCGGCTATCTTGCTAGGGCCTGTTAACGCTACCTGGAAGCGCCCTGTAGCCTCCTGTAAACGGGCGA
>JACZYK010000349.1 GCA_022571135.1 Bacteroidota bacterium | reverse complement strand
AGACGTTCGGGTGACGGACTGCACGTCTGCTACGCTGATTGCGGAACCCCTATCTTAAATTAATTCGCATAGACGAGACGGCACATGGACAGGGTCTCCATGCAAGAGCGATTCGGGATAATCGGTACGTCGGCTGTTATTCGCCACGTGCTAGACCGCGTTCGACTGGTCGCCGAGACCGATATCACCGTCCTGATTCAGGGCGAGAGCGGCGTCGGCAAAGAACTCTTTGCGCAGGCGGTTCACGAGCTGAGTGTTCGCCGCCACAAGAAGATGCTGATCGTAAATTGCGGGGCCATTCCGGAAGGGCTTATCGAATCCGAACTCTTCGGAAACGAGAAGGGAGCTTATACGGGCGCCGTCGAGCGACGTAGTGGATATTTCGAGGAATCCAGCGGATCGAGCCTGTTTCTGGACGAAATAGGAGAGATGCCGTTGACGGCCCAGGTTCGGCTGCTCCGCGTCCTGGAAACGGGCGAGTTCAACCGTGTAGGGTCTTCAACCCTTATGAAAACCGACGTGCGTGTTATCGCGTCGACGAATAAAGACCTCGGGCGCGAGGTTGCCGCGGGGCGATTCCGGGAAGATCTTTACTACCGGCTGAGTACGGTGATCATGCAGGTGCCTTCTCTGCGGGAGAGAAAGGAAGACATTCTTCCCATTTTCGAGAGTTTCCAGCACCGGCTCTCACAAAAATACAACACGCCGGGAAAAAAGCTGGACGACAGCGCCCGCGCCCTCTTGACCCGCTACCGATGGCCGGGAAATGTGCGGGAGCTGCGTAACGTCGCCGAACAGACCGTCGTCCTTCTGAAATCGGGAGTAATCACGGCCGATGACATTCGTCCATACTTAAGGGGGGTGACCTCCGCTGGATCAGACCTTTTGCCCGTCCGACACGGAGCCTCGACTGACGGGGCGGATACCCGGGAACGAGAGCTGATTTACAGAGCACTCCTTGAACTTCGGACGGACGTTCGCGAACTCAAGGACCGGATCTCGACACTCATTTCGGGATCCAGCGGCAAGTGGAGTGTCCCTCCCGACGCGGACCCGGATACGAGCAAGTATCTCATCGTGCGCGACGAGGCCGTAGACCGGCCCCGTCCTTTTATAGAAGACGTGTCCTACGAAATCGAAAATTCCATCCAGGAACCTGAATTAGGCGAGGATCTTCAAGGATCTTCCGGGCCGGCTACACCCGAATTTCCGACACTGGAAGTGGCGCAGCGCTCGCTGATCACTGAAGCGCTGGACCGCTTCGAGGGCAACCGTCGACAGAGCGCCCAGGCGCTCGGTATCAGTGAGAGAACGCTCTATCGGAAACTGAAAGAGTTCGAGAAGCAAGAGGACGGAATTGATTAAATCAAGTTCAGCGTACCTGCGCATCGTCGTATTCTTGACCGGGATTCTCGTTCCGCTCGTTTCCGGATGCGGTTATTACAGTTTCTCGGGCGCAACGATTCCGCAGCACCTCGGCACCATCGCCATTCCGCTCGTCGAAGACAATAGCATCAGCACCTTGATTGCTCTCGACGAGCAGATGACGCAGCTTCTGATCGACAGATTCGTCAGACAGACGAGGCTCAATCTCGAGCCCAGGCAGGACAATGCTGATGCCGTACTCGAAGTGTTTATCGACCGTTATGTCAACGCACCGACGTCCGTGAGCGGAGACGAGAGGGCAACGCGAAATCGAGTTACCATTACGGTCTCCGTCGAGTACAACGACATGGTTGAAAACCGGTCTCTGCTCCAGCGATCTTTTTCGGGTTTTGAGGAATACGATCCGTTGGATCCGACGAGCGAGGAAGACGCAGCGAGCGCAGCGCTCGTCAAAATTGCCGACGATATTTTTACTGCCTCGACGTCCAACTGGTAGTCGTATCAAAGCGTCGAAGACTGTTTGCCCCCGCAACGTTCTCTGATGTAGTTTCCTCCTCCCACCGTTTCATTCACCCGGTCGAGGACCTCATGCCGGTTCCGGATCTACGCTTTGCTGCGACGCTGATCGAGCAGGGACAGACCGCTAAAGCTCGCGGCTTGCTCGAAAAACTCGTGACGCTCGTACCGTCGTATGTCGCCGCATATGTTCTGCTGGCAAGGCTGGCCGAGTCGGAGCGCCGGTACGAGGACGCTCTGGTGCACTGGCAGGACGCTCATGGCTTGGCGC
>JACZYK010000058.1 GCA_022571135.1 Bacteroidota bacterium | reverse complement strand
GGTCGATGGAAGAGATGATCTCGCGGGAGTTCGTCGCCCGGGAAATATCGATCGGTCCGCATCTCGATCCAAGCGTCGACTCTCCGGAGAGGAAGAGCAGAGTACCTTCGGGAATGGGGGCGTCGATTTCGGCTGAAATCACTACGCCGTCGACATTCGTCGTGAGGTTGTAGTAAGAGGATTCGTCTATCATGCGGGTCAGCTCCGTCGTACCGTCGAAAATGAACGGGCGGGGCTCACCGAATACGGCCATGATGACGATCGGCGCCACGGTAACAGATACCTTCTGAACCGCGACGGTGGACTGTCCGTTGGTAATGTGAGGGCTGAAGCCCAACACGGCCATGATTCCTGCTTGGATCGGACGTTTGAACAACGGATTCCCGCCTATCGACACAGAAGTGTTGATTCTAAGTTTATAGTACTTTAAAACATCTATAATTTGGACTCGGCAACACTTTTGGCGTGGGGCATCACGAACATATATATTAATCGTAGCACAACGAGACGAGCCGGATTACTTTTTCGCCGGAGCGACGGGTTCGGAGCGTGCTTCTTGCGTCCTGACGAGGACAAAACATGGATAAAGATCTTTTCAGTGGAAGTCGGCCATTCGACCTTTCTGCGGATGCGGCAACGGTCCTTTCGAGTCTGAATCAGGCGCAACACGCCATTCATATCCGGTCCCTGGAGCACACGATTCTCTATTGGAACCGGATTGCAGGACACGTATTCGGGTGGCCCGAAAAAGGTGGCGACCCCGTTCGTATAGACGCAGATGAGCAGCAGACCCTGGCCATGCGGACTACGATCGAGCATGGCCGCTGGCGAGGCGATCTGGCCGGCACATCGATCGAGGGTGCGCGGGTTACGGTTGACAGCCGATGGACCCTGATCAGGGACGCCGGCGGCGAGCCATCCGCTGTCCTGATCATTGACCTGGACGTTACAGAGGACCGCCTTCTGGAAACCCAGTCGCTTCAGGCGCAGCGACTGGAGAGCATCGGTACGCTGGCCGGAGGCATCGCCCACGATCTCAACAACGTACTCGGGCCGATTCTGATAGGCGCCGAGATGATTAAGCGACGTACGGATGACGAGTGGATCAATAAGAAATTGTCTAGCATCGAAAAGAGTGCACGAAGAGGGGCCGATATAGTCCGCCAGGTGCTGGACTTTGCCCGCGGTGCCGAAGGAGAGTTGATCGTCATGCAGATACGCCATCTGCTCAAGGAGTCCGTTACACTTGCAGAAAGGACTTTTGTGAAAGCGGTTGAAATCAAATCCGAAATTCCAGATGAACTCCCGATGCTGACTGGCGATCCGATGCAAATCAAGCAGATGATGATCAATCTGATGGTCAATGCGAAGGACGCCATGCCGGGAGGCGGCACGATTACCGTCGGAGCAGCCCATGTCTCTCTCGATTCCGCCGAAGCCGTCAGAATCTCTGCCGACGGCAAATCCGGAGAGTACGTTCGGATCTGGGTCCGGGATACCGGAACGGGAATTTCAGACGAGGATCTGAAGAAGATTTTCGATCCCTTCTTTACGACGAAATCGCGTAGTCAGGGTACCGGCCTGGGTCTATCAACGGTCATCACCATCGTCAAAGCCCACAGCGGACTGCTCGATATAGAAACGGAAGTCGGAAAGGGATCGACGTTCAATCTCTATTTCCCGGCTCTGATAGAGGCCCGGGAAGACTCGGTTTCAGAGCCCGCAGAGGAAGAAACTTCGGACGAGGAAGGCGAAGGCAACTGCATTCTGGTGGTTGATGATGAACCATTTGTGCTGGAAATGAATGTCGAGATGCTTGAATCCTTCGGGTACGACACACTGTCTGCGGAAAACGGTCAGGAAGGCCTCGAGCAGTACAAGCGACACACAGACCGAATTGACGTCGTTGTAACGGACATGAATATGCCCGTGATGGACGGACCCACCATGATCCGGGAAATGAGGTCGATCGATCCTGGCGTCAAGATCGTAGCGGTTTCAGGGTTACCAAAAGATCAACACGAAGCGGCCGGAGCCGATATCGTGGAGATTCGAATCCTACCCAAGCCATACACTAGCGAGGATCTCCTGTCCGAAGTGCGGACGGCCCTTGAATCGGACATCGGAAAGGCGACAACTACGGAAACCAAAACGGCTCCAGACGGCAACGAACTCTCCGATACGAAGTTCGACGAGCTGTTCGGCGGAGGTGATGACTGGACCTAGTGTTTGGTAGGATTTAACGCGGGTATCGGTATGGAATACGGCCAAGGGGATGTAATCGGAGGACGCTACGAAGTCGTCAAGGTATTAGGTCGAGGCGGATTCGGGATTGTTTATTTGGTAACGGCACGTCACGACGGTGGAGTCTACGCCCTGAAAACATTCCTCCCGACGGCCGGCGATAAGAAATCCATCGATCGATTTCGACAGGAGTCGCAGGTCTGGATCGCACTTGGAGGACATCCTTATGTCGTTCAGGCGTATTTCATCGATGAACTGGAGAACCGACTCTTTGTGGGCATGGAGTACGTGGCGCCGGGTGATACGGGGCTCAATGCGCTTGATGCGTTTCTGAAAAACCGCCCTCCGGATCTGGCCCAGAGCCTTCGATGGGGAGTGCAGATCTGCCTGGGAATGGAGTATGCTCGCACCCGGGGAATACGCAGCCACCGGGATCTGAAACCCGCCAATCTAATGATCAGCCCGGAACTGGACGTGAAAATAACCGACTTCGGACTGGCCACCCACCCGGGATCTTTTCCTGATGAAGCCGGATCACAGGATGAAAAAACGCAATCCGCCAAGGCCTTTCGAGGACAGACCATGCGGGGTATCGGATTCGGTACGCCCACCCACATGCCGCCCGAGCAATTCGAGGATGCCGCAGCCTGCGACGTAAGATCCGATATTTACAGCGTTGGGGTTATTCTGTATCAGATGGTCACCCGTGGATCTCTGCCCGTGACGGTGCCCTGGCCCGAGGAAAACACCCTCGAGGCACGCCTCGGTTTTTGGCGAGATATGGAAAGCGCCCATAAGAAACTGTCTTTGCTTTCCACGGGCTCGGCGCTGGATCCAATCATCCGTAAATGCATTGTAGCAGATCCGGAAGGTAGATATCAGACGTTCGCTGACTTGAGAGCCGACCTGGGGGAACGACTTCGACACGAGACCGGTGAAGTGATTCCCGTTCCGGCCAAGAGCGAGATGACGGCGGGCGCGTGGCTGAACAAGGGCCTGAGTCTTCAGTATCTAAAGCGCTTCGACGAAGCCATACAGTGCTACGATCAGGCGCTTCAACTCTCGCCAGGAAATACGCGCGCCCTGAACAATCGCGGAATCAGCCTGATGCGGGCTCGTAGATACGATGAAGCCCTTCAGAATCTGGAGGAGGCGCTTCGGACTGAGCCGCGAAATACCAAGGCCTTAACCAATAAGGCAACCTGTCTCCAGTCACTCGGGCGCCTCGACGAGGCACTCATTCTTTACGGTCAGGCATTGGGCCTGGACAGAAGCCATACGGCAGCGTGGACCAATCGGGGAAATATTCTATTTCGGACTGGTAGATATGAAGAGGCCGTTTCCGATTACGACCACGCCCTCCTGCTCAATCCCGATCACCCCGGGGCGCTGAACAACAAAGGCCTGGCACTGATGCGGTTGATGAGATTCATCGAGGCCGTAGAGGCTTTCGACGGTGCACTCGGGCAGGATCCCCACTTTTCAACGGCCTGGCGAGGCAAAGCCGTGAGTCTCGTTCGATCCGGTGACATGACGGGCGCCAGAGCGGCGCTTAAACAGGTAGGAAATTTGAATGCCGACAATGTGGATACCTGGATTGCCCGTAGCGTCGTGGCTGGACTGGGGGAGAGATATCAGGATGCACTGTCGAGCCTGGACGAGGCGGTGGAGATCGGGGGTTCGGACCCCCGCATCCAGATGCACAGAGCCAATATGCTGTTGGAAATGAACCGCGCACAGGAAGCTTCCGGGATCTTCGATCAGGTTCTAAAGACGGATCCCAATAACGAAATTGCCCTGCACAACCGAGGCCTGTCCCATCACATCCTTGGTGATTTTGACAGCGCGCTCCGGAATTATGACAAGACTCTGGCGCGAACCGGCGATTCTGTGACGGCTTTCAATCGGGCCTGCACACTGGCACGAGCCGGGCGGGGACAGGATGCCGTAACGGCTCTCGCCGCCGTCGTCGAGCAGGTGACCTACCCGGGAGCGGCCCACTTCAATATGGGAAATCTACTGCTGTATGTCCGTCAATCGGAGGATGCCGTCCGGTCATACGACAGCGCGCTCGCATTTCTTCCAAACTGTACGGACGCGTGGTACAACAAAGGAGTCGCTTTACTCGAACTGGAAAGATGGGAAGAATCCCTTCAGGCGTTCAACATGGCCTACCATGTGGATCTGCACCACACTGAATTCTGGTCCGCAGGAGGACAGGAGACGAGAGCCACCGGACTTCCTGAGGTGACGATCCTCCGCGATGAGCTACCACCCTTCGGACTAAAACACACTCTTCAGGAGCAGCGATACCGACTCGGCCACCGATTGGGGAATTCTCACCCAAGGCCACTGTACCTTCTGAAAATGACGATTTGGTGACAGAAAACGGAAGCAGAGATGACATGAGTTCAACCTTATCACCGGCAGCAAAATTCGCGTGGCAACGGGCAGCCGTGGAAGCAGTGACCGTTGGGTCGGGTGAAATAACCCCTACCCACATGATGATCGGGCTGTGCAGTCTCCAGCTTGCGGGAGCAGCTAATACCCCCGACGGACAGCTGGACGGGTGCACCGCGGAATCGATCGAAGAGGAGGAACGTATCGTTCGACATGCCCTCGAAACCGCGGGGGGAGACTCCAACGGTCTAACAAGAGCTCTTCGCCAATCTCTCAAAAAAGGTCATGGCGCGTATGATAACAACGTCATACACCGGAGTGCGGAAACCAAGCGCCTTTTCGAGGCGGCCAGGGCAAGAGCGAAAGGGGGGCGAGTGACGGCAATTCATCTGCTCGAAGCCACGCTTGAATCTTCGGATAAGCGCCTTGTCAAAGTCCTCAGGAAATCGGGAGCAAGACCCGACAAATTTCGCGAGTCGCTCTACTACCCGGTTTCCTCCACTTCCGATCGAGCCGAGGCCCAGGCTACAAAACCGTCTGCTGAAAACCTGAGCGAAGGCAGCATCCTCGAAGAGTTCGGTCGGGACCTGACGGCGGACGCCCGCGAAGGGAAGATCGGAGAGATCATCGGTAGGCGGGATGAAATCCTTCAGATCATTCAGGCACTGGCCAGAAAGAAAAAGAACAATCCCGTGCTGGTCGGCGAAGCAGGAGTCGGTAAATCGGCAATCGTCGAGGCGCTGGCGCTACGGGCGGCGCAGGGAAAAGACCCCCAGGTTCTGGGCGGAAGGCGAATTATCGAACTGAATATGGCGTCTCTACTTGCCGGTACTACCCTGCGCGGTCAGTTCGAAGAGCGCATGACGAAGATCATTGAAGAGGCGGCCCAGGATCGGAACCTGATCCTCTTTATCGATGAAATTCATACGATAGTCGGCGCCGGAGGAGGAGGAGCCGCGGATGCCTCTAACCTTCTGAAACCCGCCATGGCGCGGGGCCAGATAAAGCTGATCGGTGCGACGACCATTGACGAGTATCGACGTTACATCGAGAAAGATCCGGCGCTTGACAGGCGCTTCGAAAAGATTCTGATTGACGAACCCACGCGCGAAGACGCCGTGGCGATGCTCAAAGGATTGCGCCCGTCACTTCAGACGCATCACGGCACGACCTATACCGACGAGGCTATCGAGGCGGCAGTTGATCTATCGATCCGCGTCGATGTCGATCACCGGTTGCCCGATAAGGCAATCGACCTTCTGGACAGAGCCGGCGCGCGGTCGACGGTTACCGTACTTAGTATGATTCAGGTAGTCCCGGGTAGCGGCGGCGAAACTGGTACCAATGCGGAACTCGAAGAGGGTCAGGTTACGGCGGTGGATGTAGCCAACGTGCTCGCGGAAAAAATGGGAATGCCACTGGAAATCGTCGCCGGCCATCTCGAAGGTGGAGGCGCCGCTCGCTTGCTGGGCCTCGCCGATTTCCTGAGGGAATCCATTAAGGGACAAGACCACGCTATCGATAGACTGTCTGAACGCATGATTCTGGCGCATGCCGCGGTCGTCGAGCGGCGCGGCCCGCTCGGAGTGATGCTGTTTCTCGGGCCCAGCGGCACCGGCAAGACGGAACTGGCTCGCCAACTTGGAATATTCCTGTTCGGTAGCGACAAGAATCTCATCCGGTTCGACATGTCGGAGTTCAAGGAGGAACACAGTGTGTCGAAACTGATCGGATCTCCGCCCGGATATGTGGGACACGAAGACGAGGGACAGCTGACGGGTCAGATCCGGTCCAAGCCCTATTCCGTCGTTCTTCTGGACGAAGTGGAAAAGGCCCATCCGCGGATCTTGGACGTCTTCCTGCAGGTTTTCGACGAGGGTCGAATTACGGATGCGAAGGGTCGTCTTTGTGACGCGCGCAATGCGATTTTCGTTCTCACGACGAATCTGGGAGCCGATCTGGAAATGGCCGGAGACGATTTTGAATCCCGAAACGAGCTCAATGAGGTGCTGAAGGAGTGGTTCAGACCGGAGCTGCTCAATCGGATCGACGAGATGATCCAGTTCAATCATCTCGGGAAGGACGCGATCAGCGCAATTCTCAACGGTCTTATCGGGAAACTGATTTCGTCCATTGAAGCCCAGCACGGGGTTTTGATTCAGGTCGACGAGGCGGCGAAAGCGGCTCTGATAGAGGCGGGGTATAATCCGGAGTACGGCGCACGTGAACTCCACCGCACCGTCGAGCGCATGGTTGAGATGCCGTTCAGCCGACTGGTGTTGAGCGGAGATCTGAAAAAGAATAAGAACTGGATCATCGCCCAGCTCCGCGGCAGTATCGCTATCATACCGACCGAAGAAGCGTCCGGGGACTAAAAGGCAAGAATTCTGGTTTTAGAAGACCGCTCCGTCTTGCTACCGGGCAGGCATCGGATCAGATTAATGGGATATGCGCAGACAGCCCTGCCGCCAGAAGTTCAACCTCTCTTATTTGCCGGGGATCATGATGTGGGCCACGGGTGTACCTGCAAACATCAACCACGGACGATAGTGGCTCGGCGTGGTCGTGAGCCCGGTGGATTCGGAGGTCGCACCTGGCAGGTAAACGGTCGTTAGCAGCAGTGCGTTCTTCAGCTCGGTCCCGTGAATGGTGTATGTCACGACGCGGTCTGGCACGCGCACTTTACCCGACCTCGCCTCGGCGATCTGGTGCTCGACGGACCTCTCTTGCGCGTGCGCGATTCCTACAACCGCAAGCAAGATCGCAGGGTTCTCATGGCCAGTCGGTTCGTATCATGGATACGGAATTGACCGGTGAAACACTCCTTGGCGCCTGACGAACCACGACACTCGATCAGGTCAGAAACACGGGGAGACGATCTACTTTCAATCCCTCGATGATGACGGCTACTATTACGTATGGGTCTGTCCCAAGCTCCGGTGGCACCGCTCGACAGATTATGTCGCTAGACGGAGAGGTATTGGGACGTGGCGGCAAAGCGGTCAACAAGAATTACCCCTA
This sequence comes from Bacteroidota bacterium, assembly GCA_022571135.1. Classification (GTDB taxonomy): domain Bacteria; phylum Bacteroidota; class Rhodothermia; order Rhodothermales; family UBA10348; genus JACZYK01. The sequence goes on along the minus strand of JACZYK010000058.1, from coordinate 3,255 downwards.
CTTCATGCTGACAGAAGTAGAAAGAGACCATTGGGTGCTTGACGTCTCCGGCCAACGGTTCGAGGTGAAAGAGGGTTTCAATTGCACATCCGAAATCAACCCCATTCCTTTAGGCGAATCCACTCGGGATCACGATGGTCGGCAAGAATCTATCCCACTACCAGATCCTATAGGAACTGGGCCATGGAGGCGTGTTCATTTTTGAAGGACTACGCTTCGTGTGGCGGACAGGCCGAGGGATCCGGTCATTCGCAGAAGATAGAGACCGCTGGCGAGGCCCTCGCCGTTTAACCGAATTCTCACCGGCGCACCGGCGGTCGCCATGCCGCGAAAGACGGTTCCCGCCCGTCTTCCCTGAACGTCCCAGAGCTCAACGAGGACCTGTTGCGTATGCCCTACACGAACCTCGAAACGGGCAACCGGGTTGAACGGATTCGGATACACGGGACCGAGCTCGAATTCATCGGGGAGGACCGCATCCTGTTCTTCAGTGGCTACCGTGTACTGGCGCTGGAATATGCACGAGCGGGTATCGAAAAGGCAGCCGATGGGATCTGCAAAGTTGCCGTTATGCGCTCCCTCAAAACCGAAGGAAACCGACTTGCCCGGGGCGATGCACTCGTTGTTCTCGGTATTAACGACCAGGTACCCGTCTCCGGAAGTCGTCATCAGACCGTTCCAGAAACGCGTGACGGTCATGCCATCGAGAAGTCTGAACCCGAGCCGCCAACCCAGAATGAGTCCGTCCGTATTGTTGGATATTTCGACGAGCCCGATGTATCGCAGCGGAGCCGTAGTGGTTACGTTCAGGAACGTGAACTTGATGTCCGGTAGCAGAGACGTTTCAGGCCCCCCCGACTCGCACGAGGGAGTTCCGGGATCCGGTTCGGGGCCGGGCTTTGGAGGGTCAGGCTTGTCTTGCTCGGGTTCTTCTATAATCGTGGAGGTACCGATCGATTCGATCGTACACCATACGCTGTTGATCGAGCAGTTTTCGGGCGCCTCGACGACATCGGTATATGTGCCGCGCACCTCGAACCAGACATCGCGGCCTGCGAGGATACGTTTCTTAGGCCCCTCCCCGATCACGGTATATTTACCGGTGCTTCGCGTCCATTTTACTCCGTCCATTTCGGTCACGTTCGCCGTCCATGAGAAGCGCAGCTTCCAGAAGTCCAGGTGGTTCACGTCCGGGTTCTCCACGAAGAAAACGGCCCTGAACGTATTGTCGTCAACGTAATAAACCTCCACTCGGACCTCGAAATTGCAGCAGATCTCGATCAGGCGGTCCGGTTCCATAAATTCGCAAGCCACACCGCCGAACGAACAAGCCGAAGGAAGCTGGGCCTCGCCTGTATGGACGCCTCTGAAATCGAACCAGACGAAACCGCTGGCTGGAATTGTCGACGTCCACGCGGTGCCGGATACGGAATAACTCGATCCCGACCGGACCCAGTCTACATGGTTGATTTCAGTAATCAACGAGCCGGATGAAAACGTGAGTGTCCAGTTTTCGACCGGATAATCCGTCGGGTTCTGGATAATTATGTGCCCCGCGAACGTGGTGACTCCCTCGTCCGCGATCCACGCTGAAAACATGAGATCCTGGGCGCCCACAATGACAGGCTCAGGCATTGGCGCCGCTTCGATTGTGCAGGCGACGTTGTTGAACGTACAGCTGCGCGGCGTTTCCACTGCGTACCCGTTGATCAGTCCGTTGATCGTGAACCAGACCATGTCCCCGGGCTCGATGCGTTTTGTCCGCCCCGAACCCTGTACATCGTAGATGGTACCGACCTGGCTCCATGAAACGTGCTCTATTGCTGTGACCGGCGCATCCATCTGGAAAGACATGATCCAGTTCTCGATGGGTGCTGGCGTCATGTTGGTCAGCATGACGTGCGAAATGAAGCGGCCGCTTCGAGCGGATTCGACGTTATAGACCACGCGGACATCGGCGGATGATAACGCCCCGTAAGCTTGCGAAAGAGGAGCACGAGCCCAGGCTCCAATAGCCGTTCCGGCTAAAAGAAAGAGTAACGATATGTATCGATGTATCGCCGGCATGACACGGATCGATATCGAAACGATTGTTGAGGGTACCGTACGTGAAGGTCGCCGGGAGAGATTTCTGCCGGTAAACCATATACATGTACGCTGAAAAATCAGAAATTCGGGCGCCACCGTGTGCCGGGGCCGGCGATGGGTGGCGAGCGTGAAACAATGCTCAATTGACGAGAATCATCGTGCGCGTTCGAACCGTCGAACCGGCTTTAAGACGATAAAAGTAGACGCCGCTCGCGGCGCTACGGGCGTCCCAGACTACGTGATGCGCTCCGGGAGGCTTGACTTCATCAAGGAGGCGCGCAACTTCGCGGCCTGCCACGTCGAAAACCGAAATCGTCACGTGTTCGCGCTTCGCCAGCGCATAGGAGATCGTGGTAGACGGGTTGAACGGATTGGGGAAATTCTGCTCCAGCTTGACCGATTCAGGTAGTTCAGCAGGGTTGTCGGTAGCCGCCGCCACGACGGCCGATATCTCCACGGACCAAATGCCTCTACCGTGGGTTGCCAAAATAATCTGATCCTCCACCAGCCGGATGCGCCAGATCGACACCGCGGGCAGGCCGTTATCGGCAAGGTCCCAGGTGGCCCCGTCGTCCGTTGACACGAAGAGGCCGATTTCCGTACCCGCCCAGATTTCATTCGTTCTGAATGGCAATACGAGAAGATCATACACCGCGACATCGGGAAACCCGTTCGTGCTTCCGGAAGCCGGTTCGTCGGCGAATCCGGTTAGGTCCTCCCAGGTCTGCCCGAGATCGCGCGAACGAAGGATCTTTTCGCGTCCGAATGAAGAGAAAAGCACAAAAACCGTGGACTCTTCCGCTGGATGGGTCGCAAGGCCGGAGATATGCCCTGGAGACAGCTGCGCGGGTGTCGGTACGGGCTCGAACGTCTCCCCACGATCCGTGGAGACGTGTAACTGCCCCGTGGGATCTGACGGATCGTCCGGCGACGGATCCATTTCGTATCCCGCCCAGACGATGTCCGAATTGGCCAGGGATACGCGGACGCGGCCGGAACCTGAGAATCCCCACCGTTCTTCCGGAATAGGCCGCAGCGACCAGCGACCGGCAAAGTCAGTCGACTTCCATACGCCCGAACTACCAATCGTGAAGAGCAGGTCCGAATCTTCGGGCGCTCGCTCGAGAGACGTAATGAATTGAGCACGATCTTTCGATCCGGTGTCGG
>JACZYK010000348.1 GCA_022571135.1 Bacteroidota bacterium | reverse complement strand
GCCCGCGAGGTCTGGGAGAGTGCGGGCGAGGACGTCGTGCACTTTCCGGTGGAGACGGCGGACATCCTCTTCGACGTCGATCGTCCGTCGGATCTGGAGTAGGTTGAAGCGATGCAAGCCGCACTCGACTACCTCGAGAGAAATCGCGACCGTTTCCTGAAGCTGCTCCTCGAGTTTCTGGAGATCCCTTCGATCTCCGCCCAACGCGCGTACGACGAGCACACGGCGCGTGCCGCCGCATTCATCCGTGCACGGCTGGACGACGCCGGTTTCAAGACGGGGCTCTATCACGGCGACGGTCTGCCGACGGTGTACGGTTCGCGCATCGAAGGCGACGTCCGGCCGACGCTGTTGTTGTACGGACACTACGACGTACAGCCCCCCGATCCACTGGATCTCTGGGACTCTCCTCCGTTCGAGCCGGTCCGACGAGACGGAATTCTTTACGGAAGGGGGACGTGCGACGACAAGGGACAGCTGTTCATGCACCTCAAGGCGGCGGAGGCCTATCTGAAAACGAGAGGAGATCTCCCGCTCAACGTGAAATACATATTCGAAGGCGAGGAAGAGAGCGGATCCGTCAACCTTCCGGACTTCATCGAATCCAACACGGAGCTCCTTAAAGCCGATGTCGTCGTCATCTCCGATACGGCTCTATTCGGTTCGGGCGTACCCTCGATCACCTACGGACTCCGCGGATTGGCCTACGTCGAGGTCACACTCACGGGTCCGGACCGGGACCTTCACTCGGGCGTCTACGGCGGTGCGATCGAAAATCCGGTCAACGCTCTCGCGAAGATCATTGCCGGACTTCACGACGAGGATCACCGCGTCACCATCGACGGATTCTACGACAGCGTGATCCCTCTGTCGGATGATGAGCGGGCGACGTTTGCCTCCCTGCCTTTCGACGATCAGGAGTGGATCGAAGAAGTCGGAGTCGATACGGCCAGAACCGAGAAAGGCTACACGGTGCTCGAAGGCACGACGGCACGGCCCACGCTCGACTGCAATGGCATTTGGGGCGGATACACCGAAAAAGGAGCGAAGACGGTCCTTCCGTCGCAGGCAAGTGCCAAAATCTCGATGCGACTCGTTCCGGATCAGACGCCGGAGGATATCACCGAGAAGATCCGCAGTCACTTCGAGAAGCATCTGCCGCCGACCATGAAACTGACATTCACGGATCTGCACGGCGGCTATGGTGCGCTCGTCGATACGAACAGCCCGGCCATGAAAGCTGCGGCGAAGGCGATGGAAGGGGTGTACGGACAAAAACCGTTCTTTGTACGAACGGGCGGAAGCATCCCGATCGTGGCGGAGTTCAAGAAGCTACTCGGACTGGACACCGTGCTCATGGGCTTCGGCCTGGACTCGGATTCGATCCATTCTCCCAACGAGTGCTTCGGTCTCGATCGATTCCACCAGGGAATCCAGACCATCATCCGATTCATGGATATCTACAAGGGCTGACGGCGGCGCAAGATTCTGAAGGTTTGCTCGCGATCGAGTTCGAACTGCTTACCCGATATGGTGTGAAACAATCGCTCGGGATTGACATATCGTCGGTCGCGCCATAAAATCGCAGTCCCCTGCCCCGGTGGCGGAATTGGTAGACGCATGCGACTCAAAATCGTATGTCCTATGGACGTGTGGGTTCGAGTCCCACCCGGGGTACACTCCTGATATCGGATGGTGCTGATATCAGTCAATTAAGCCTGCTAAGGGTACTTCGGTACTTCGAGTGGGCTTTTTTGGTTCTGGCTGACGATTAGAAACTCATATCAGATCCTTACCCTTAGCCTCTCCCAAAAGGGAAGCTAAAAGAGGGCGTCATGGCGAAGAGGACTCCTGTTCTCTGGAAAGGAAAAAAAGAACCAGCGTAGCGAGCATCCCATCTATCTCAGGATCGAAGCGGATAACAGGCGAGAGTACATTTGGCTGAGAATTTACGTTAAGCCCCGACACTGGAATCCCAACAAGTCACGCCTCCGCTCATTGTTAAATGGTTACAAAGACATCAAGAGCATCAACGCGGCGACAATTACGATCGATACCGGCGTCTTCAAGTATTGTGAGCTTACATGACGCTATTATTGTTGTTTTAATCACACTGAATACGTTATTTCTGGATCTGTCCGACTCTTTCCCACTCCCAGTCGGTATACCACCGTGCGTGATTTCTCTGTCCGCGTCATCCCT
>JACZYK010000347.1 GCA_022571135.1 Bacteroidota bacterium | reverse complement strand
GGCGAACAGGTGCAGCACGTAGTCCAGCGCCATACACGAGTCGGGGAGGATGATGCGCTCCGCGGAGGAGTGGCTGATGTCGCGCTCTCCCCACAGAGCGACGTTCTCCAGGGCCGTAACCGCGTGTCCTCGCATCAGCCGCGACAGGCCACAGACCCTCTCGGACAGCTCCGGGTTTCGCTTGTGCGGCATCGCAGACGAACCCTTTTGGCCGGCTCCGAACTCCTCTTCCACCTCTCGCACCTCGCTTTTCTGAAGGCCTCGCACCTCTGTCGCCATTTTTTCAAGCGTGGCCCCGATAAGAGCCAGCACGGACATGTAATGCGCGTGTCGATCCCTTTGAATGATCTGTGTCGAGATGGGCGCGGGCTTGAGGCCCAGAATCTCACACGTGTGCTTTTCGATCACGGGCGGCAGATGAGCAAACGTACCGACCGCTCCCGAGACCTTGCCCACACGGACGTCCTCGCTCGCTCTGACAAACCTTTCCCTGTTCCGCCCCATCTCAGCGTAATAGAGAGCCATCTTGAGGCCGAAGGTAGTCGGCTCCGCGTGCATGCCGTGGGTCCTACCCATCATGATCGTATAGCGATGCTCACGGGCCCGCGCAGCCAGGACTTCAAGCATGCGATCGACCTCGGTCAGAATGAGGGCGTTGGCCTTTTTCAGTCTGTATGACCAGGCCGTGTCCACGACGTCGGACGACGTGAGTCCGTAGTGGATCCATTTCTTCTCTTCGCCCAGTGTTTCGCTGACGGCCCGCGTAAAGGCCACCACGTCGTGGCGCGTCTCCTCCTCGATCTCGTGGATTCGATCCACGTCGAAAGTCGCCCGGTCGTAGAGCAACCGGACGTCCTCCTTCGGAATGACGCCGATTTCCGACCACGCAGCGCAGGCTGCCAGCTCTACTTCCAGCCAGGCCTGAAATTGCTCTTTTTCACTCCATAGAGCGGCCATCTCCGGCCGCGTGTAGCGTTCTATCATCAGAGTTTAACGACTACAGTATGTGACGTTTGTCACGCAAGAATTTGTACAGCAGCGCACGGGCGCGGAAAATATGCGCCTTTACCGTGCCAAGGGGTAGATCCAGTTCGCGGGCAATTTCTGCGTAGGATTTTTCCTGTTGATGTCGCATCACGATGACGCGGTGATACTTCTCCGGCAATCCGTCGATGGCCTCCTGGATAATTAGTCGCCTCTCATCGGCCACGATATGCCGATCGGGGCGGTAGGAAACGTCAGGCAGTTCGTACTCGACTTCGCCATCCTTCGTCTGGATTGGCTGATCGATCGACAGCGTCGATAGCTTTTTCTTGCGCAGGTAATCGATCGCGTGGTTCGTCGCGATCTTATAGAGCCACGTCGAAAAGGCGTAATCTGCCGAGTACGACGGCAGCGCCGAAAACGCCTTGATAAAGCATTCCTGGACCAAATCATCGACTTCGCCCTGCGAACGCACCATCCGCTGGATATGCCGGGTCAGGGCGAACCGGTACTTCTCCATCAACTCGTTGTAGGCAATCTGCCGGCCGTCCAGAGCCTGCTCTACGAGCTCTCGATCCTGTTCACTCGAATGCGAAGGACTGTTATCGACCGCGCCTGCCGCCATGCGGAAACGGTGGGAATGGGTATCCGTACTGGAAAAATACGTCTTCGAATCGGAAAATTTAAAGATAGCCAATAGCGAACGCGTCACCTAACTCGATTCGAATGCGCGATCCTGTGCCGTTATGCATTCCTTTCATTTGACGAACAAAATCTGTTTGTACGTCGGAAGCGGCCACACGTCGTGCGCCACCATTCGCTCCAACCGGTCTGACTCCTCCCTGACCCTTTGCATCGCAGGAATAACGTTCTTTCGCATATGTTCGGCTTTTTCGTATAGCGAGTCGCCGCCGAGCTCCTTGTTCTGATCGATCAGGCTTCGGACAGCCGTCTGAAACCGGTTGATGTATCGATTCACATGCGATGCCGTTTCTTTTATCCCCTCGCACGATAGATCGAGGGCGCCGACGGCTCCTGCGGCCTCGGCCAGCTCTCGGAGGTACCGTACGGCCGCAGGCATAATCATCCGACGAGCAATCGACTCGGTCGATTCGGCCTCAATGTTGACCTTGAGGAAATACTGCTCAACGAGAATTTCTTCGCGACTGCGCAGCTCCTTTTCCGAGAGAACGCCGTACTTCTCGAAGAGCTCGATATTCTTA
>JACZYK010000346.1 GCA_022571135.1 Bacteroidota bacterium | reverse complement strand
TGCCAGGTTCTGCTTGTTTCCGTTTCGAGCATGAACGTCTATGATCGACGACAGCCGGGTGCCGTACTGGGCGCCGTACCCGCCCGTATAGACATTCGCCCGGTCCACGATTTCTTCCGGAAAGGCAGAATAAAAGCTCAGGATATGAAACGGCATATATACCGGAAGACCATCGAGCATGGCCAGGTTTTGGTCCGCCGATCCTCCCCTCACGAAGAACTGCCCTCCCCGATCACCCTGAGCGACGAAGCCCGGGATGGTCTGAAGGTAGCTGGCCAGATCTCCCGATACGCCGGGTATGGGGACGCGCGCAATCTCGGCGGGGACGACGGATTCGAGGCCAGCGACGACGGCAGTAATTCCTCCCTCTGCGTCTGCCTCTATGACGAGTTCGTCGATTTCCGCCTCTCGAGGCTGCAGCGCGGTCACCCGATCGATAACCGTACCCAGCCCTATCTGTACCTGCTCCTCGAAGGGCGCAAACCCGACAAACGATATTCTCAGAGTATAGGAGCCGGTGACAATCCGGTTGATCAGAAAGAACCCGTCTCCGTCGGAAGCGGCCCCATAGATGACCATCTCGTCGCGAATCAGAACGACGGATGCACCCTGGAGCGCCTGCTCGGTAGACGCATCTGTGATAAAGCCCCTGACAACCGCGTTTTGAGCTCTGGCGGGGAAAGCCGAGGCGGTCAGCAGAACGAAAGACAGAAGGGCAAATGCTTTGATTCCGAGCGACATTCTGCGAACTAGAGCATTTTGAGGTCGATAGAGCACATGAAGTTACGAGAAACTATCGGTCGCCTGAAAAGCCGGCCCATCTTTGGCAGCCAACGGTACGATCGGTTTCTCGAATCGAACGGGCGACGTCGCGAGCGGGGGCGCCGCTAACTTACGCTGATTTCGATGATTTCCGTCTTCGGCCATAAATAGCGCGGATGGAATTGATCCGGCGAATCGAAAAGCCTAAACTTCTGGAGGCAAGGCCGAGCCCAGCCGGTTGTCACAGTCTTTGCGCGGGCGAGATCGGCCGGAACTGGAAACTCCATCAGAACCAGTAGTCTTCCGAACATGAGAAAATTCCCCGCAGCTCGCATCATCGGGCTACTGCTCATCTCGCTCTCTTCCGCCTCACCCGCTTCGGCTCAGCTACCGGAGGGATTCGTAGAGGTTCGGGACGTGATTCCTACGATTGTACTGGATATACGCTTATACGGAACGCATAATTTCATTGGCCGGCGGATCAACGGTTACCGGGCACCGAAAAGCTACCTGACCGAGAAGGCAGCGCTCGCGCTCAAGGCTGTCCAGGGGGAACTGCTGACGATGGGACTGTCGCTGAAGATCTACGACTCCTACCGGCCTCAACGGGCAGTCGACCATTTTGTCGAGTGGGCCGAAGACCTTTCCGATACGGCCATGAAGGTCGAGTTTTACCCGGCTGTCGAGAAGCGGCACCTTTTCAGGGACGGTTACATTTCTGCGCGATCCGGCCACTCGCGCGGCAGCACGCTCGATCTGACGATCATTACGCTACCGGTCGAAGAAGAGGGATCCTGGTTTCCTGAGACTCTGGTGGACTGTACACTGCCGGCCAAAGACCGCTTCGCCGACAATAGCCTCGACATGGGCACCGGTTACGACTGCTTCGACACGCTATCGTGGACCGAAGACGAGCGGATCGCCGCTCAGCAACGCGCCAATCGTCTGCTCCTGAGAGCACTGATGGAGCGGCACGGATTTAGAAACTATCCGAAGGAGTGGTGGCACTATTCGCTGATCGACGAGCCTTTTCCGGATACGAATTTCGATTTCCCCGTCGAGTAGACGAGTGGCTGCGTGCGCTTCCGAAGTGTGTTCTCCTCGCTCATTCGACAGGCCGGTGAACGCACCCAGATCAGAGCTAAAGCGGAACAGCTTCAAGACCGGTACAGGACCGGATTGAGCGGCGTGTCGATTACTTCGCCGATCTTTGCGCCGGGACACCATGTATCCCAATCCAGTTGCTGGTTGTTGTTTTCGGGCTGCATGAGCCGCATCTCAGCATCCATGTAGATGATGCATATTACGCGCCTCGGCGAATCCGTGCGGTTCGGGGCGGCCCGATGATAGAGCCGGCCGGAGTGAAAACTCAATTCCCCGATTTCAAAGGGTTCGATCACATGCGCGAATTCCGCGCCGGAGAGAACGCTCTCGATCAGCGCCTCGCTGTCTTCGCTGATC
>JACZYK010000057.1 GCA_022571135.1 Bacteroidota bacterium | reverse complement strand
GCGGCCTTCAAACGTCGTCGATTCGTCTGGTCAACCCGGATGGAATTCAATACGTCCTGAGATCGATCAACAAGGACCCGACGAAGTCGATTCCTGAAAGCCTGGCGGGAACCGTAGCTACAGACGTCGTGACCGATCAGATCGCGATCCTGCATCCTTTCGGGGCATTGATTGTCCCCGTAATGGCTGAAGCCGCCGGGATCTATCACACGAATCCGCAGCTCTTCTACGTCCCGAAAGATCCCCGCTTCGGGCCCTTTGAGGAACTGGTGGCGGACCAGTTGATGCTCCTGGAGGAACGGCCCGACGATGATATGTCGGACTTCCCGTCCTTCGGAAGGTCGAAAAAGGTAGTCAGCACGTCAAAAATGGCTCGGGAAATCGCGGCCGACAACGACAACCGGGTCGATGAAAGCTTCTTCGCTCGGTCACGACTCTTCGATATGTTCATCAGTGACTGGGATCGGCACGCGGATCAGTGGCGCTGGGCGAGTTTCCCTGCGGAAGACGATAACGGTACCGTTTTCCGGGCGATCCCCCGCGACAGGGACTGGGCGTTTAACAAAATGAACGGGCTGTTACCGAGTCTGATCAAATCCAGGTATGTCATGCCCAAATTCCAGGATTTCGGGTCTGATTACGGGTTCCTCCCCGGCCTGAATCAGAATGGCATGCTACAGGACCGTCGGTTTACATCCTCTCTGGCACGGGAGGACTGGAGAAAGATCGCTGCGGATCTGCAGCGGAGATTGACAGATACGGTCATCGAATCCGCCCTGCTATCGTTGCCCGAAGAGATCCTGGATCTGTATCAGTCCGAGTACACGACGCTGCTGAAGGTGAGGAGAGATCAGCTGGTCGATATCGCCGATGAATATTACGGCCTATTGGCCGGACTCGTCGATGTAGTCGGATCCGACAAACACGAGAGGTTCGAAATTTGCAGAATAGACGACGAGAGAACCCAGGTAATCGTCTATAAAATCACCAAGACCGGTGCCGTAAGAAAGGAGTTGTACCGAAGGATTTTCTTCCGCTCGGAAACCGATGAGATTCGACTCTACGGACTCGGCGGGAACGACATTTTCGTAGTCAACGGACGGGTCGGCAAGGGCATTCCCGTCCATGCGATCGGCGGCACGGGCAACGACCGCTTCGAAGATCAGTCAGCGGTGCAATCGCATGGCAAATACTTCATCGTATACGACATCCCGATAGATACGCAGGTGACCCACGGGCCGGACACGAGGCTGCGCTTGGCTTTGGATCCACTCGTAAACGAGTATGATCCCTACGACTATTGGCTTACGAGCGTCGTGCCCAGGCTCTTCATCGGAAGAAATCAGGACGATGGATACTTCCTCGGAGGAGGCGCCACGATCGTTTACGGTGGATTTCGTCAGGAACCCTTCGATTCCCAACACACGATTCTTGCCAATGTCGCGGCAAAAACGGGGGCTTTCAATATTGTCTACTCGGGTCTGTTCACGGGGCGATTCGGTACGTGGGACTTAGGCATCGACGCCTATGCAAGAACTCCGAATAACATTCGAAACTTCTACGGACTGGGCAATGAATCGGCTAATACGGCTGAAGAGTCTGAGTTTTATCAGGCTCGCATCTCCCAGACAGGCATCGGCGTCCGCGTCAGAAGAAAATTGGCGGATTACGCCGAGTTATACATCGGACCCTCCGTGGAATTTACCGATATCCGCCGCGATGAAGACCGTTTCATCGCCCAGGCCGGCATTGCCGCATCTTCATTCGAGGACCAATGGTACGCCGGTCTCGAAGGAGGACTGATCGTCGATGCCCGCGACTCGGGGGTGTTTCCGAGGCAAGGATTTATCTGGCGGAGCCGAGCGCATTTTAGGTTCGGGCTCCAGCATACATCGACCGATTTCACACAATTGAGTTCCAACTTTGCGTTGTTTCTTACGCCCAGCGGGGAGCGAACACACACGCTTACAGCAAGAATCGGGGTGATGCACAATGTGGGAAAATTTCCCTTCTACCTCGCCGGTACAATCGGCGGAGCCTCCAACCTCAGAGGCTGGAGAAGCACGCGATTTGCCGGAAGAACAGCCCTCTTCCAGAATCTCGAAATACGATCAAAATTCCTGACGTTTTCCACACTGCTCGCAGCAGGTTCAGCGGGGACGCTGATCTTCGTCGATAACGGCCGCGTCTGGACGGACGGTGAATCGTCCACAAAATGGCATCAGGGCTTCGGGGGTGGGTTCTGGATCAATTTCTTCGATCTCTCCGTGTTCACGGGAACGATAGGCGTGTCGAAGGAAGAAGCCACGCTGACGCTGAAACTAGGCTTCTTCTATTAGGGCCTGTTAACGCTACATGGAAGCGCCCCGTAGCCGCTAGTGACCCATGAGATAGCCGCCTACTTTGGAGGCAGTCGTTTACGAGGAGTTCCGTTTGCCTCGATACGTAGCCTCTACGCAATCGCACGGCCCCCCCACGGGCGGGTTCGCCTTGCGTACGGTGACTTCCACTTCCTGGACAAGCGAGGAAGTGTCCAGAATTCCTTTTGCAATCAGGAAGGCCAATCGTTCTATCAGATAAAACTTGTTTTCGGTCACCGTTTTACGAACGAGGTTATAAACCCGCTCATAATCAACCGTGCTTGTCAGATCATCGTTGGCAGCCGCCTCCTCGAAATTGAGCTCCATCGCGACGTCTACTTCATATCGACCGCCGATGCGATGCTCTTCTTTCATCGTGCCATGGTGGGCATAGAAGACGGCGTTTCTCAGACGTACGGTTCCGATGGGCATGGGCGATTGGACTATTATCGGCAATGCGAAAGTACGAACAAGGGATCTGAAACCGTGGACAATTCTTTTCGGGCTCGAATCCTTGTTTCGTTCTAATTCGAAGTACTTACTCAAACAAGTCCGACAATAATATCTAGTGCTCACTCACATAAATCCGCGTACATCCGAACGCCGTTGCATCCCGTCCGACTTCGTTGTACCTCCTTGCCGAAGCCCTGCTATGCCACGTCGGCACGCCTTGCCGGCCGGGCGCATCGCCACTCTCGTGTTACACGGATTTATCCGACTAAACACTAGAGTCCCAGCATCTCCAGGATTATTCGGTCCTCTTCCGAGATCGAGCCGGCCGCCCGCTGGGCCTTTAGCCGACCCAGGAAGAGCGTACCGTAGAGTCCGAGAACGGTATCGCTGCGTCGACGATGCTCGTCCAATAGCCGCACGATACCGACATCTTTTTCACCCTTCTGCACATACAGCGCCCGTGGACCTTCCGGTGCGGGTGCAGCATCTGCCGGAAAGCTCCGCTCCGGCTCGAAAAGTCGCGATCCGAAATGACAGCCTATGCACTTTGACGGTACGACAAGGTTGTTCGGGGACCTCACGACTTCACCTGTCAGACCTCCCGTCGCTCCATAAGCGAAGAAATCCCAGAATCCGTCCTCTCTTTTTCGCATTACGCTTACTTCAACCCGCTCACCCCGGTCGATGTGCTCGGACACGAAGGTAGTTCCAACGGCGTACAGGAGACGGTCGCCGTTTTCCCTGTAACCTGATAGGGCCTTTCTCAAATGCACGAGCGGGACATGAATCTTGCGGCGATGAGGTGACATTACGCCGTTTACCTCGAAACTGAACCACTCAGAACCGAGCGACCAATCTCCGACTAGATCCATTAACTGATCTGTGGTCTTCGGAAATTCCCTGTAGGCGTAATACCTCGCGTTGATGAACTGCTCGAACTCGTCCCACGTGATGACGCCATCATCGGTCAATGACTTCATGTCGACCAGGAGATCTTGATTGAGTAACCCGAGCCGTTCTGTATCGAGCAGAAAAGTGCCCCGACGTTGAACGATTATGGACGCTTCAAACGGATCTGAACTATTCCTGCTCAGCAATCCTCCCAGATAAAACGACAGCAGGCGCCTCTCGTCCGATTTGTCCAGATCAAATACGATCTCACGGGACGATTCCGTTGCTCCATGCCGCTCCGGACTTTCGCAGCCGGTGAGTAGTCTGCCTGCCACCAGGAAGACGAAAAGGCCTGATAAACCTCGGGGAAACTGATTCATTGTGGGACACCGGGGAATGTCGAAAACAATACTGAGCCCTCGAACCGCGTATTTCTGGGCAAATGTTTCTTCAGGTTCTACAATAATTACCGATTACTGAGAAGGATACGGGCGTCGTCGTTTAACCGACGCGAAAACAAACGCATAACGATACTGTAGTAATTCGGTCGAAAGCTACTTTCCGGTCAAAAATACGCTTATGCAAGGATCAGCCGTAATACTGGCTGTAATAGGCACAATCCTCATTCTGGGAGGTCCGATCGCGGGATACTTCGTGTTCCGTTACAAATACGGGCAGAGGATTAAACTGGCCGATGCAAGAGAAAGGAAACTTAAGGCACGGGCGCTGAAGATTAATAAGGCCCGACGCTCCTCTACAGGATCCCCGTATTCCGACTCTGCCTCCGAAAGCGAAGACACAGTCAGTCTGCTCAAGGAAGAAGTCGAGCAGAAAAGTCTCGAACTCAGCATCGTTCGACAGGATTACGAGCTGGAATTTCGCGTGTTGAACGAAGAGAATAACGCGCTCAGAACCGAAATCTCGAGCCTGAAAGGTGAACCTGTTGAGGTCCAGGACGTCGTTCGAAAAGACAAAACTGCAGCGTTCCGCACATCGCCTTCCAAGGCTGAGCCCGAGGAGACCGAGGAGGTATCGGACATCTTCGAATATTTATACCCCGAGGCTTCGGAGACCATCATTCCTGAATCCGAGGATATTTCTTCGCAAGAAAAACCGGAACCGCTCCAGCCGGACAGCACCGAGACCACTGATCGAGAGGAACCAGAGGTCGAAAGCGCATCCGTACGCCCGGATCGTCCGCCGAAATCGTTCGAGCCAAAGACCCCGGAAGAGTCTGCCGAACCCACTGTGCCGTTGCCGGCGTTCAAGCCCGTTTTCGATCTGATCGGGGCCCAGGCAGAGGTTCCACCGGACACTTCTGAGATTCGAAGAATCGTGCAGCTTCCCGACGAGCAGTTCCAACTGCTATCCGATCTCGGCTTTGCCACACTCGACAAGATAGCCTGCCTCAGCACCAGTGAGGTGCGCCGGCTCACCGAGATTCTCAAGCTGCAGACCACGGTAATCGAATCCGATTGGATCCCCAATGCGCAGTTGAAGCTGTTCGATGGCAAGAAATAGACCCTGTTAACGCTACCTGCAAGCGCCCCGTAGCGACGGTAATCAGGCCCTGGAGCCCAGTCGCGGGGTTCAGAGAATTTCTTCCATCAGAGGAATCGTTGTCAGATCTCGAAATGCCTGAATTCGACTCAGCACGTCGGACTTCTCCAGACCAAGAAGCCGCTCAGGTCCGAACTTCTCCACCGTGAAAGATGCGATCGCACATCCACAAACCAGCGCAGTCTTGAGGGCATTTAGATCGTGGGGCTGCTGACCGGACAGACAACCGGCAAAGCCACCCATGAACGCGTCACCGGCTCCAGTCGGATCCTGGATATCTTCAACCGGATACGCCGGTACGCTAAAGACAGCGCTTTCCGTAAAAAGAAGTGCGCCGTGTTCTCCTTTCTTGATGACAACGATTTCGGGACCCATGTTCCTGATCATCCGAGCAGCGCGAATGAGGTTAGGTTCACCGGCGAGCTCACGTGCCTCAGAATCGTTGACGATCAGACAATCGATCCTTCTAAGCGTCCGAGTCAGCGCATCGCGTGCGTTCTCGATCCAGAAATTCATCGTATCGCAGATGACAAATTCCGGATTGCTCATCTGATCCAGGACCTGACATTGGATATTCGGATCCAGGTTACCCAGACAGACGATCCGACATCGGCGAAGGTGTTTCGGCACCTTGGGACTGAATGTTTCGAGAACGTTGAGGTGTGTGGCGAGTGTATCCCTGATATTCAGGTCGTCGTGGTATCTGCCGGACCAGGCGAAAGTCTTCCCAAGTCGATCGACCTCCAACCCCGATAGATCCACTCCCGAGTCGCGCATCAAATCGATGTATTCGTCGGGAAAGTCGCTCCCCACGACAGCGACCAGATGAACACTCGGAGTGAAGTACCTGGCTGCCATCGTGATGTACATCGCGCTCCCTCCTAGAATGCCGTCTGCAGATCCAAAAGGAGTTTCAATGGAATCGAGGGCGACCGTTCCGACCGCGAGAACACCCATTACGTAGCGGATACATCTGATGATTTTTACAAAACCCGCTGAAGATACGCATGTCGAATGAAATTCGGGATACTCCAGGAAACGAAGCGAAGCTGCAACCGTTATGTGAGCTGTCACAATTCTGGCGTAGTCTCACTATCGATCGCGTTCGGTATACACGAATCTGCATGACTCTTCCGATTCTGAGGCGTTCGATCCGCCCACGATTATCTGCCTGTTCTGCAGCCGTTGTAATTCTGTCGCTTCTGATCGTCTCGCGCAGTTCGGTTTCTTCGGTTTTTGCTCAACCCGTGGATTCGTCTGCAGATCAAAAGTTTAGACTCGCTCTGAAACACTTCGAGTCAAACCTGTTTGGCGTGGCTTCGGATGAATTTTCGAGGTTCAGGTCCACCTACCCGGACCACACTCGATTCAGCGAGGCGCTTTATTACGAAGCGGAATCCAAACGTGCCCTCGGAAAGGATGACGAGGCCGTTCGCCTGCTGGAAATATTTGACGAACGATATCCCAGTCATCCTTTTTCGTTTCAGACGAGGCTGTTGCTCGGAAAGAATTTCTATGAAACCGGTTCGTTCAGAAAGGCCATAGAGACTCTCTCACTCGTTCTGGATAAGAAACCGACAGACGAGCAAGCGGCAAAAGCGCTATACTGGATGGGGGAATCTGCCGTTCAGCTGAACCGCGACGATGAGGCACTCTCCTATTTCCGGGAAGCGACCGAATCTTATCCATCGACCGATACAGCTCCCAGGGCCGCCTATGCGATTGCCTTCAATCAGGTCCGGTTCGGCAAATACGAAGACGCAGCGCACTCTTTCGAGCGCTTGGCAACACGCTATCCGGATTCGCCCTTCTCCCGCAACATCAGACTCGCACTTGCCGAAGTCTATTATGAGATAAGCGACTACACTCGTACCGTCGCAGAAATACAGAGGCGCCTGCCCAACTTGAATGGAGCTACGGAAGAACGTGCCGTCTTCCTTCTGGCCGAGTCGTACAATCAGTTACGAGACAGCCGGAATGCCATTCTTAAATATCGGCGATTCACGGAAGGCGATACTAATAATCCATATTACAGACGCGCGCTGTACGGACTGGCCTGGAACTATCATCATGAAGGCATCTACGAATGGGCTGCCGATAACTTCCGACTCGTCCACGAATCGGGAGACGATAATCTTGCTTCCGAGTCGATGTACTACGAGGCCGTCAATCTCACCCTTCATGAGAGACCGCGGGAAGCGGCGGCCGCGTACCGGGCCTTCTGCGCGCAATGGCCCGGGCATGAGCTTGTAGATCATGGGTGGTTCGAACTCGGGGTACTGCTGTATAAGCAGCGCCTTTGGCGGGAAGCGAATCTGGCGTTCGGTGAAATGATTGACGCGTATCCGCAGTCAGATTTACTCGGCGAGGCACTGTTGCGCCGCGGCAGCACATTCATTGCGATTGGCGAGTTCGATGATGCCGTGGATATGTTTGATCGGGCCATCGACCTGGAAGCCGCTCCCGCATCTCTAAGAGAGGAAATCACATTTCAGAAGGCATGGCTATTGTACCGAAACCGGGACTATTTAGTAGCTGCGCCGCAGTTCTTTCAGCTCTTCAGCGGAAACACGAGAGCCCCGAATGCCGCCGAGGCCTTGTTCTGGGCTGCCGAGAGCTATTTCCAGCTCAACGACTTGAGCAGGGCTGGCAATCTCTTCTCTCGATATATCCGCGAATTCCCCGCGGCAAAGCACAATGACGCCGCTCATTATGCCCTTGGGTGGACGTATTTCAGGCAGAAAGATTACGAGCGCGCTATCCCTGAATTTGAGGGATTCCTATCGGCGTACCGTGATGATTCGGGTCCGGTGCCCTATCGATCCGACGCAAGACTTCGCCTGGCCGACAGCTATTTCGCCCTTAAGAAATTTGCTGATGCCGTTCGCGTGTACGGCAGAATGGCCGGCGACGGAGATGATTATGCGCTCTACCAGATAGGCCAGGCTTACTCGAACGCAGGAGATGCATTCGAGGCGATTTCCACGTTTCGAAGGCTGCTTGACGAATACCCGGTCAGCGAGTGGCGCCAGGAAGCTCAGTATTCACTCGGCTATCTCTATTTCCTGAATCAGGATTTTGACCAGGCTATCGGCGCCTACAATCTTCTCATCGAAGATTATCCCAGGGATCCGCTGGCAGCCAAGGCACAGTACGGAATCGGAGATGCGCTTTTCAATGCAGAAGATCTGAACGGAGCGGTTCGTGCATACGAGCAGGTCCTCAGGAAATTCCCGAACAGTCCTTTTACTGCAGATGCTGCTGCAGGAATCCAGTTCGCGCTTCTGGCCCTCGGAGACGAGGATCGGGGTGATGCAATCGTCGACTCTTTCGCCGTCAGCAATCCGGATTCCCCCGTGATCGATCAGCTTTTATTCCGTCGGGCGGAAGTCATGTATCAGAGTGGCCAGGTGGTTGAAGCACTCGCTGAATTCCAGCGGTTTATCAGGAACGCAAGACAGGAGACTCTATTGCCCGAAGCCTATTACTATCTTGGATCCATCTACGCGGAAAAAGGAGCGGTAATCGAGGCTTCTTCCTATTTCGGTCAATTAATCGAGCGGTATCCGGACAGCCCTCAATTTGCAGAATCAGCGCGAAGACTGGGACACCTCTATCTGCAGACAGGCGAATTCGCAGAGGCTGAGAGAATCTTCGATCTCATGGAGAGTCATCATGAAGACGACGCCGGCGTAATCGCTGAGGCCAGATATGGAAAAAGCCTTGCTCTGAATGCTCTAGGGAGGTCGGAAGAAGCCGAATTTTTGCTTCGGGATGCTATACAGGCCGCACCCGATTCGGACGAATCTACCCCTGCATACCTGGGCCTCGCGAGGCTTCATCTCGAACGAGGTGAACTTGAGGAGGCTGACCGGCTTTTTGAGCTGGTAGTGCGTAGGAGCCGCGATGAGACGGGCGCCGAAGCCCTGTACCTGCTGGGCGACATGGCGCTGGAGCATGTTTCTCCCCAGGCCGCGGTCGAAACCCTTGGACGGATGTCAACACTGTACGCGGGATATCCTGAATGGATGGCCCAGGCTTATTTAACACAGGCTGAAGCTTTCGAACAGATGGGGGATCCCGGAGAGGCTGTCCTTCTCTATGATCTGATACTTTCCACCTACCCGGACTCGCCATGGAGCGAGATCGCAAGTCGGGAAAAGGCAAGACTGGAACGATGACGGGTAGATTCTCCGGAATACTGATATTGCTCGCGTTTGCACATGTTTCCAGGGCTCAGGAAAATACCGTGCTTCCAGATCTTGCTCCGCGAATAGTGGAAATTACGGGAGAGCTTACCATCTCGTTTCCCTCGCTGAGACGCCAACCTCTCGTCGGATTCAACCCTCCTCCGCATGTCCCTGACATCGCTTCGTCCCGGCGGCCCTTCACGGAGGCCTATAAGCAGCCGAGTGCCGATCTCCCCCCCAGCCAGCTTCAGCATCCCGAACCTCCACCCGTATCTTCGGTGGCCGATCGCACGCCGGTCCGGGGCATTATCGAAGCTGGATTAGGTAGATACTTCGACCGATACGTAACGACCGATCTGTCGGTGGATATTGGACCGCGAACATTACTTCTTGTTCGAGGAGCCTACAACGGAACGAGCGGGTATTCTCCATTCACTACCGACCCGACGATAGAAACTTCGTCGAATCGCGAATTCGTCGAAGTGGGAATGCGCGCCGGGATGACGAGCGCGATCATAGGTTTCGACGCAGGCGCTTCTCGATCAGATTATTCATTGTACGGAGCAGTCCCCGCAACGGGAGCAATTTCGCAAAAGAATCCCTCGCGGATTGTATCAGACATACATTCGGAACTGTGGCTCGAAAGCCAACCATCAAATTCCGTCCGCGGACGCCTCGCGATTGGAGTCGGTCGGACTGAAGTCAAAACCGATGTATTTGATCCTCTCGTGCGCATCGACCCGAGCACCGAGCGTACAGCGAAAAGAATGACATTTGATGGATCACTGGAGTTCCCTTTCTCGGGCGGTCTCATTCATGTCGATGCACAAGGTTCGTTGCAGGGTCTCGACGAGTCCGGATTCCCCGGAAATACGATTACAAGTGGATCGGCCTCCGTCACCTATCGATTCGACCCTGCAGATCGATTTCAAGCTTCCCTCGGAGTCAGGGCATCGGGGTTTGATGCCGTTGGTCAGGCTCCGTTGGGTGGAGATCGGTTACTCGTCTACGTGTCTCCGGTTATTCTCGTCGAATATTCTATCCGACCCGGAATCGAACTTTTTCTTGGGGATCAGCCCGTTCTAAAAGATATTTCCATGGCTGAGCTTTACCGTCTCGGGCCATACCTCGCAGACGAACCCGCCATTCAGCCGGTACTGACGCCCACACACCTCATGACTGGTATCAGGGTTTCCGGAGACAGGATTCATGCAAGTATTCAAGCCGGATGGAAGGACGTCAAGAATTACCGCTATGCCGAGAATTCATCCTCAACCGTGCGTGGTTATACGACCGGGTATCCTGTTCTGGGTTATGAAGATGCGACTGTCCTGTATGTGAAGACGCACCTTACCGCCATACCCACGACAGGAATTCAGGCCTCGATCCGCGTGGCCTACAGGAACGGCCGTTTGGATGATTCGGATTCCGTTATCCCCTATTTCTCCCCGTTTACGTATGGCGCATCGTTCTCGGTCGGAATAATGGACGGACTCCTCCTTGTACAACTGACAGCACACGGTGAATCCTCCAGATACATCGATCGAACTGAAACGGCGAAAACCGGTTCAGTGCTCCGGTTGGGAGCGGAAGCTTCTTACTTCCTGACGGAACAGGCAGGTATCACGGTCGGTGTTAGAAACCTCGGCTCAAAGAG
>JACZYK010000056.1 GCA_022571135.1 Bacteroidota bacterium | reverse complement strand
TGGGCGTGCGGCCCCACGTCAGGATGCTCGTCTCCGCTATACTGGCCATGGAGAGGCCGTCCTCGGTGTTCAGCTTCTCGTCGGGCAGGATGTCTTCGGATATGGAGCCGAGGTCTACGTAGAGTATGGCGTCCCGCCCCGCATCTCCGCGCGCGTTTTCCACGAACGGTCGGAACACGAACTCGACGAAATCGATATTCTTGAGGCTGAAATCAGTGAATCCTTCGGGAAGCCTCAGGGTCATCCCGCCCCACGTCTTTTTCGGATTGTCCAGAAAGTTTCTCAGATTTCCGGTATAGTTGTACGGTCCGCGCTCGTTCGGATTTAAATACATATCGAAGGTCTCGAGCGTCTGGTCGAACTCACCTCGGGTGTCGCGATTCGGGAACACTTCCCGGATCGTAAATATCCGGTTTGATTCGTCTACCGGACCGCCGATCTCGTTCAGCATGTTGGCATTGAGACGGTACCAGGCAAACGAACTCCTCCACGTCGTTCGCAGCGAGTCGGCGAACCTACCGGGCTGGACGAAAAACTCATCGACGGCGGCGATCGAGTCGGGCGCAGCCGCAAGCAACCATGCACCGGGTTGCATGAGAGAGAACGTATTCTCAAATCCCTCGAAGTCGTCTATATAGGACGTGCCTCTCAGCTCGTCGGAACTGAAATCCCGTCCGTTGCTTCTGAGTTCTCTTCGAGTCCGTTCGAAAGCAATCGTTTCGACGTGATTAGGCCGGAGTTGGGCAAACTCTCCCGTCAGCGAGATGGAACTGGTCTCCTTTGTCTGGAGAAGCGGTATCGCGTCGATGGCCTGCGTAAGCCAGCGGGGTTCCAGAGTGAGGCTTCCGTCCACGCCCCAGATCGTATTAGATATGGGCTCTTCACCGACCCGAAACTTGTCGATAGGCGACTTCTGATTCATCTTCATCAGTGTCGCTCCGAGTCCGAAGTTATCGTTCGGATTGTATTCCATTCTTAGCCCGAGCAGCGTCTTTTTCTGGAAGTTGAATAAGGAATTCTGCTCGTAGTCAATCGCTATCTCGCGTCCCGGAATGAGAAACGCCGGATTTGTGATATCGACCGTACCGCTCGTGTAGTCCACCACGAAGTCCGCGCCCTCCTGGAGCGGCGTTCCACCGGACGAAACGCGGACCGATCCCGGTACGAGCCCGGCGAAGGCGTCGAGCTGATAGAAACTCTGTACGGTCCCTTTGTACGAACCCCGGATTCGAAATACGTCATGCTGGGAGTCCCGGCGGGCGTTGGCTTTTTTCTGATTGTACAACGCCTCGTAGACGTACACGTCCTTGAGTTCCTGTTTGGCCAAATCCGAGGCGTCACCCTCTTCGATGAGTTGTTCGATGTGCGATCCGAACGGTTCCAGGTACGGGAAGATCAGCGTACCGTCGGAGGGTGAAATCGTGTAGTTGACCAGAAAGTCGAACAGGTCGTCCGGTCGCAGGGCCTGATCCTCGTTCACCCGGTCGAGACCGAGGAGCTGCAACAGCGTTGCCGTACCACCCACGTCCGGAAGCGTCTTGGATACCGTTTTGCCGGGTGGTTCATAGTAGATCTGGAGGTCGAATTCGTTGGCGGTGATACCTCGTCCGGGAAGGCGATAAATGTTTCTCATTTCCAGATACCAGGCTGCGGGAACGAAGTTGGCCTCGGGGGCAGGCTGCCGCAACTGAACCGGACGAATCAGTTTCAGTACGAGTTTATCCTCGTTCTGGCCTCCGTCTGAGCCTCCGGTATCCGTCGAGAAATCTCCGACCTGAAAAGTCCGGCCGCCTGCCCTGAACCGGAAAGCCACGGCGAGCGCCTCGCTCTCCTGGAGTCGCTGCCGCAGCGCCACGTACCCCAGGACATCATCCACGTCGTAATCCCGGCCGCGTTCGAGCCGTTTGAACTTTCCGATCTGGAAGTCGGAAGCGCCCAGTCCTTTACTGATTTCCAGATACGATCCGGGTGCCGCGTTGCCGTCGCGAAGCTCAAGGTCCACTTCTCCACCGGGTGCATCGTCATATTGATCGATACCGTTCTGCGGGAGATTCTGGACGGAGTAGTCGGAGGCGAGACTGATGATCTCTGGGGATTCGCCGAGGTCCACGACGGCGACAATCTGACGCACGTTGAATTCTTCCGGTCGCGTGGGCTGGAGCTTCCAGATTTCTATTTCGGTGATGCGCTCGAATCCGTTGGCGATGCGTACGTTCGGAGGATCCACCAACGCATCCTCCCATCGGTTTCGGAAATAGTAGGCGAGGAAGAAGTGGGTGGACTCTACGTAATCGGTGGGTTTGAGGTTGAATTCCGTCGATGTCGATCCGCCTTCGATGTTCAGGCTGTTCGACTGCCCTTCCTGCTGGCTGGCAACCGTCGTCAGATGTATGCCGCCGATCTGAAATTCACTCTTGATCCCGAACAGGCTCTGTCCACCGCGAATCAGCGTGGACGGCGTCTGGAGAAACACGTTACCGGCTTCCACTTTTTGGATGATCTCATCCTCGTATCCGGTGTATTGGAGCTTGAGTTGGTTTTCGAAGTCGAACTGGTTCTTCGAATCATACTGGACGTCGATATTGAGTTTATCACCAATCGTGCCCCTGATTCCCAGCCGGAGGTTCTGTCTGAAATTGGGGTCCAACTGAGACGGCTTACCAGTGATGGAGACCTGTTGGTCGCTTTTTCGATAATCGAATCCAGCCGTGATATCGGCCTGTCCGTTCACACTCAAAGCTACTTCGGGCTTTCCGAATATCGTGGTGAAAGCGCTCTGCCGTCCGCCCGGCACCACGATATTGAAACCGAGTCCGCCCCGGATCCGCCGGCTCTGGGTTCGGGCGTGTTGAATGACCAGTTCGTCCCAGGTTTCTCTGAGGTCTTTGCGCAGGCGGGCTCTCCGATATGCGTCGAAATCCAGCGTTAAGGGGAGGCGGACGTCTGCGCTGCCGACCGATTCGCGCACGGTGTACGTGGTCGCCGTCGTATCGAAATCTATCGAGTGCTTCCAGTAGCGTCCGAACTTGGTTGAGAAGGGTCGAACGATCCTGGGGAAAATCCTCGCGGCTCGGGTGTCAGTAAACGGTCTGAAATATTTGGCTACGAGGCCGGTATCCGGCCAGGCGAGAGAAGTGACGGCTAGGCTGTCGGCGAACAGGAGTGAATCGACGGCAACGCTGTCCGTGTCTGCGACTGCGACCAGGCTCCTGATCAGAAGCGAATCCATCGCGACGCTGTCGGTATCGGCGACGGCAAAGTAGAATTCCTGATATTGGCGCTCTGCGAAAATTGGATCGGTAGACGCACTGCTGACCAATACAAAAGAAATGACCAGGGCGCCGGCCGTCAGGCTCAGGAGAAGCCTGAGGGGACTGGTCCGGTACAAATCGCCCGAAGCGCGGAAATCACTGTCTGGTCGAGGGTTCGACACGGCTTATGCGAATACACGAGCAGCTTTTCGTTATAAGAAAATCGCTCAATCGTGTGAATCAGTATTTCAGTGGGAACAGAAACCAGTAGCGAGAAAAGCCTATATGCGACGTGTCGATAGTTTCGGTAGAAATACTGTGTCGTGCCATCGTCAAGCGATTGTCCGATTCACATTACAAGAATAACGTAGTTTTGTTCTGAATTTGCGGGTCTTCCGGAACAGGGTGTTTCGATTCACCCATTTACACCGGAATGCCCTCAAACAAGGTTTAATACGTTCTCAAAAGCCACTTCGATAGTATGTCTCAGCAGCGCGTAATACCCAATTTCAAGCGGAGCATTTCCATCTGCACGCTCTTCCTCCCGATGCTTTTTTGCATGCTTGCGGCGTGTCGTTCGAACGTGCCCGCCCGCGCGACGGATGTCGCTATTGAAACGCAGGCCGTTCACGACCTGCTGATAACTCAGCAAGACGACTGGAATGACGGAGATATCAACGCGTTCATGCAGGGATATGTGCGTTCGGATTCTCTGCGATTCGCTTCGGGGGGGACGGTTCGGTACGGATGGGAGACGACACTCGAACGCTACCTCTACTCCTATCCGAGTCGAGACGCCATGGGTACGCTAGAGTTCTCCGATCTCGACATCGATATCCTCTCGAACGAGTGGGCCATGGCATTCGGCGCGTGGCATCTGACGAGAGGGGGTGACTTCAGGGATATCGGCGGCCTGTATACACTGATTCTGCACCGCGAGGCGGACGGATGGAAGGTTATGTACGATCACACGTCGCAGGCTAGAACTGCATCGCAATAAAAATATAAATCCGTTATTGCGACTGCGGAGGAACCTTTGAAACTCCCCGGCTAAACCCGGGAATTCTTCCTGCACCAGGGATGCCTTATGCCGCCTGAGCGACCAAGGTCTTACTTCCCTCTTCAGAAGCATGTGGCGATTGGGCGATATCACATCGCCGACTTCGCCATACGGTGTAACCCACTGCAAGTATGTTTTTAGCTGCGTTGACATCTCGATCGTGATCAACCATGCACGCCGAGCATGTCCACGTCCGGATACCGAGCGGCAATTTGTCCACGACGTGCCCGCAATTCGAGCATGTCTTCGAGGACGGGTACCAACGCTCGATCTTCACAACCGCGCCGCCGTAGAACTCGGCCTTGTACTCGAGCATCCGAATAAACATGCCCCAACCCGAATCGGAGATCGCCTTTGCAAGGCGCGTGTTGAGAAGCATGTTTTTGACGGCCAGGTCCTCTGGTGCATATCAGGTCGCACGAGCGAACAAGATCCGTGCTGGGCGACCGAGCGCGTCCTTGTGGCGGTCAGCGATCCTGGCATGGATCCTGGCCACTTTCAAACGCTGCTTGCGGCGGTTGTTCGAGCCTTTCTGCGTTCTCGAAAGGCTCCGATTCGCACGCCTGAGGGCGGAGCTTCGAGCCCTCGAAAATGTCGATGGTTCCCTGACTTGAAGCCGCCCGACGTCACAATGAGGTGCGTTATCCCCAGATCAATGCCCACCCGTTCGTCTCTCACGGGGAGTTTGACGGGTTCAAACCGGGCGACGAACGAAGCAAAATACCGGCCGGCGGGATCTCTCTCGACAGTCACAGCCGAAGGACGAGAAGGCAGAGAGCGGCTCCAGCGAACACGGATCGGCCCGGGCACGCGGGCGAGGCTCAGTTTACCGCCCTCGAGCTCGAAGCTGGTCTGGACAAAGCGAGCGCTCTGGCGATGCGACTTCTTCTTGAAACTCGGAAATTCTGCTCGCTTTTCGAAGAAGTTGACGAACGCTGTCTGCAGATCTCTGAGCGATTGCTGCACGGCAACGCTCGAGACATCATTGAGCCACTCGGTTTCTTTCTTCAGACGAGTCAGGCGCTTGCTCGTCTCGGCGTACGACATGTGCTCGTCCTTGCGGAGCGCCAGTCCCCAGTTGTACACGTACCGCGCACAGCCGAACGTGCAGGCGAGCACTTTGCGCTGCTTCTCGTTCGGATATACACGATATTTGTAGCGAGCCTGAAACATGCGAATAATTTAATTACAGGGCATGACAACGTTGTGTCACAGGCACCAGCGCGATTCACCCACGCCTAAAGACGTGGTCCTCTCGCGCCTATGAAGAGTATAGAATAGATTAGCATGGCTAAGCATAAAGGCACCATCGGCATCTTAACGGGCGGGGGAGACGTCCCCGGACTCAATCCCGCCATCCGCGCAGTTACCATACGGGCAACCCGGGAAGGATATCGGATAATCGGAATACGACGGGGTTGGGCCGGGTTGGTCGATCTCGTGCGCGATAAAGACGCCGACAACTCCGAAAACTTTCAGGTCCTGACGGAGGACGTGGTGAATCGCGCCGCGCGAACGGGCGGGACGTTTCTGCACTCTTCACGGACGCGTCCGAGTCATCTCCCGAAATCCCTCGTACCGGAGGCGCATCGGTCGATCTATACGGACGAGACAAATGATTTCACTCCCGAGGTGTTGCGAAATATCGAGTATCTCGGTCTGGACTATCTAATTCCCATTGGTGGAGACGATACGCTGAGTTACGGGCAGCGTCTCCATCAGGAAGGCATGAAGGTGGTAGCGATCCCCAAAACGATGGACAACGACGTGCCCGGGACCGACTACTGCATCGGATTCGGCACTTGTGTTACGAGGACGATAGAACTGACCCATACACTTCGGACGTCCGCCGGTTCACACGAGCGGTTTCTGGTTATCGAAGT
Organism: Bacteroidota bacterium; assembly: GCA_022571135.1. Classification (GTDB taxonomy): domain Bacteria; phylum Bacteroidota; class Rhodothermia; order Rhodothermales; family UBA10348; genus JACZYK01. The sequence continues at coordinate 5,014 of JACZYK010000056.1, read as the reverse complement.
ATTCGGACGGTACGCCGGTTTTACCGCGCTGCTGCCGACGATGGCCGGAGCAGCCGACCGGTGTGTGATTCCGGAACACGAGGTCGACCCGGAGCACCTGACCGAACTGCTATCCTATGACCGCCAGAGGCACCCGTCAAAGTACGCGGTTGTCCTCGTCTCGGAGGGAGCAAAAATGACCGTTCATTCGGATATGTCCTTCAGGGGCGAGGAGGCAGACCAGTACGGACACAGGAAACTGGGTGGAATCGGAGATCTGGTCGCCAACGACCTGAAGCGGCTCTCGCCAAAGTACAACAACGGGCACCAAGTGAACGTGGTCAGCCAGCGACTGGGATATCTGGTTCGATGCGGTGATCCGGATGCGCTGGACTCGATCGTGCCGATGGCGTTCGGAAATCTGGCGCTGGACCTGATTCTATCGAACACCTCGGGCCGACTGGTCAGTCTGCACGATGGGAAATACACGAACGTTCCCATTGATCTCGTTATGGGAACGAAAAAGGTGGTAAACGTAGAGGAGTTCTACAACACGGAGCGCTTGCGCCCGTTTTACAAGTCGTTCAATCAGCGACCCACGTTCATCATGACCGGCGACGGGTAGTCCGGTTTTTTCACGATACGCCGCTCCTGAACCGCCCGCCCGGCCCTCCTCAGATCATGCGAGCGGTTCGATTCGTTAGGCCCCCGATGCGCCGCACAAACAACGTAGAGAGCCCGATCAGAATCATCAGAAATACGCTGTAGGCAGCCGCCGCACCGAAATCGTAGAGGCGTAGCTGAGAGAAGATTTCCACGCTGATGGGTCGATTGTCGTAGACATAGAGCATGACGGACGAGACGAACTCGCCGAGCGCCGTCACGAAAGTCAACAGCCCTCCCGCGGCGATTCCCGGACCGATCGAGGGAAGCACTACGCGGCGAAACGTCTGGAATCGATTCGCTCCGAGGTCGGCGGACGCCTCGCTCATTCTGTCGTCGTAGGACTCCAGCGATGCGAGTGTCGATCGGAATACGAGTGGAATGTGGCGGATAAAATAGGCGAGCGGGAGCATCCAGAAACTCCCGACCAGTACGTGTCCAAAGGACAATGCGGACGGTTGGTTGAAGGTCACGATGAGGTTTATGGCGATGACCGTACCGGGAATGGCAAAGGGCAGGATGGCCAGAGCGAGAAGTACGCCTCTGCCCCGAATATTGCCTTTTGCGACCACTATCGCTGCCAGTACGCCGAACACAAGGTTGGCTGCAGTCGCTACGGTGGCGAGGCGGAGGCTGTTCAGTATGGGTTCGAATACGTCCGGTTGTGCGATCAGATTTGCATAATTGGCGAGAGTATACCGCTCGGGGAGTATCTGATAGGTCCAGCTCCCTTCCCGTACGAATGAGATCAGAATGATCGTCGCGATCGGGAGCAGCAAAATGAGCATTACCGTCAGACCGGCGACAATTGCTATGATGCGCCCGGCGCCGGAAGTCACCGGTACGGCGAACGGAGCCGATCCTTTCGAGGCAGTCAGGGTTCGGCCTCGATGGCCTCTGGTTTCGATGAGAATCAGAAAGACGATACAGATCGCCGTGAGTACGGTCGATACGGTGGCGGAGAACTCCAGATTGCCGTTCGTCTTATAGTTGTAGATCTGGAGCGTCAGGAAATTTTCGCTGCCGGCAAAAAATAGAGGCGCCGTAAACGACGCCATCGAGATCATGAACACCAGAAGCGAAGCGCTGGTTATCGAGGGTTGAAGCTGCGGAAGGATGATGCGTAGGAAGGTTCGAGCCTGACCAGCCCCCATATCGTAGGATGCCTCGAGAAGACTCCGATCGATATTTCGAAGCGAAGCCGAACAGAAGAGGTAGAAGAACACGTACATGGAGTAGACATGCACGAGGAGCACCGCCCACAATCCGCTGAACGAAAAGGGCAGGTTCTCCATGTCGAATATCGCCTGGATACCCCTTGGCAATATGCCGCTTTCGCCATACAGAAACAGGAACGCGAGTACTCCCACGAGAGGAGGCAGGGCGAGCGGGAGAACGGCGAGTATGACGAGGACTTTCTTGAGCGGGAATTCGTAGCGGAAAAACAGATACGACAGCGCCGTGCCGACAATTCCGGAGCCGATGACCGTCCAGACTGAGATCCAGACGGAATTTCCAAGCGCCCGCACGTTGGCCGAATTCCATGAAGAAAACACACCGCGGAGGTTTTCAAAATTCAGGCCTTCCATGAAGAGCCGAAGACTCGGATAGAGCACATACCCGAACAGGATGGCGGCTACGCCAAAGAAGAGAAACCACGCAGTGTTTCGGGATAGCCAGACGGACTGGGTGGCAGAGGGTCTCATCAGAAGCTCATGGCTTGCATAGACACTCCCCTTGACTTAAAACGACACACGACTTTCAAGGGCTCTTGTAAGCGTTGCCTCGTCGGCGAATTCGAGGTTGCTCCCGATCGGTATACCCCTCGCAAGCCGGGAGATAGTTACCTCGAACGGTTTAAGCAGCTGGGATATATAGAAGGCCGTTGTGTCGCCCTCCACGTTTGGATTGACGGCCAGAATGATCTCCCTGATCGGTACACTCCCGGAATCCCCGGACGTACCGTTTCGGAGTCTCTCCACGAGTTCCCGGATCCTGAGATCGTCAGGTCCAACTCCATCCAGAGGCGAAATTACGCCTCCCAGCACATGATATACTCCGTTGAATCCGTGCGTCCTTTCCAGAGCTACGGCGTCGCTCGGTTCTTCGACCACGCAGACCAACCCCTGGTCGCGCTTCGGAGACTTGCAGATTGGGCAGGGGTCCTCGTCGGTGACGTTGAAGCAAACGGAACAGTGTATGACCCGGTCTTTCACGGCGATGAGGGCGTTGGCCAACATTTCCACGTCGTCTCGGGACATTTTCAGGATATAGGCTGCCAGACGCTGCGCCGTTTTACGGCCGATTGTCGGTAGTCTTGAAAATTGCTCTACGAGAGCTTCGACGGACTCGGATGTGAAATACATGGGATCGTACTAGGGCCTGTAAACGCTATCTGAAGCCATTGTGCCGGCGGTTATTTTTTGTCCAGCAAGGCAGAAAACGTGCAGTGTAGCAGCGTTACATACGTGTCTGATAACGCCGCTGGGCTAAAAAATAACCCCGACCCTCTGGGTAGCGCCTGTAAACGGGCCACTCTGCGTTGTTCGTCGTTCATTTGATTTCACCAAACTTCTCTCTTCACGCCTTGACTCGCCCGTTTACAGGCGGCTACAGGGCGCTTTCAGGTAGCGTTTACAGGCCTTACAACCCAAAACGACTCAGATCCATACCGGGAGGCAGAAAACTGCCCGCTGCTTTGGACATTTCCTCTTTCGCGCGGTCCGAGGCTTCCTCGAGAGCCTTGTTGACGCCCGCGATGATGAGGTCCTCGAGTAGTTCTACGTCCTCCGGATCGACAACTTCTTTCTCGATGGAAATCGCCGTGATCCGCTGCTGACCGGTCGCGGTGACTTTTACCATGCCGCCTCCGGCTTCGGATGTCACGGTAACACCGGCAAGCGTTTCCTGCGTCTCAGCCATCTTTCGCTGCATATCCATCATTTTGCCGACCATATCGGCCATATTCATTTCCTCAGACATGGTAGAACGAATTTTTACGATCGGATTACTAACGAACCGGACGTTGCAAAAACGCCCGAGAGCTACCATACGATTTCACAACCGAAACGCTCCATCAGAAGCTGGACTGCGGGGTTTTCTTCGCACTTCTGCTTGAGAAATTCGCGAGCATCAAACAAGTCTTCGTCTGTTCCATCCGTCGGAGGTATCAGGGATTTGTCAACGCTGACCCTCAGATCGGAAACCGGTATGCCCGCCAGATCGGAAAGCCTGCTCGCCAGATCCTTGCGCTCGTTTCGGAGCATTCTCTTATGGAAATCATCCGGGACGCCGATGACCACTTTGCCATCAGAGACGGAAAGAACCTTCGTCTGACGAAGCACTGACCCGAGGCGAATCTGGGTTTCCATGATCTCGGAAACAACCCGGCTCCAGGCGTCCACAAGCGTATCCGGAGAGGTCAGGACGGCGGTCTCGGTGGCATCCATGGCGGAGACAAGAACCACTCCGCTGCCACCCGTCTGTAGGTCACCGGCCGCGGCGTCGTCGGCTCCAGGTGATGGGCGCTTCAATGCCGGCTCATCGAATCCGAGTGAGAGCGTACCGGGCACCATGGATGGTTCGGGCACCGCCGGCTCCGTTGCGTTCGGATCGGACACCGCCGGGAAATCTACCACAGGCTCTAGCCCGCGTATTGTGTCAGAAAGGAAGGTCGCGAGTCTGACCTTTGTAGGCAGCCCTATTTCCCTGAAAACTTGGGAGGCCGTTTCTCGCGGAAGGCACGGAAGCCTTCCTGCACATCCTCGGTTTGCAGCAGGATGCTCTGGCCCAGCCGTTCCAGCGCTCGCCCGGTAGCCGCATCGACGCTGAGCGCCGTGTTGATCATCTGCTTGGCCATGCCCACCGCCAGCGGAGCGCGCCTGCCGATCTTTTCCCCGTACTCTTTTATCTTGGCAGGCAACTGACCGGCGGGGACCACGGCGTGGATCAGCCCGACCTGTTTGGCTTCGGCGGCGGAGATCAACTCTCCGGTCAGGATCAGCTCTTTGGCCACCCCCACCCCCACCAGCCGGGCCAGCCGGGAGCAGCCGCCCGAGCCCGGTATGATGCCCGCGTTGACCTCCGGAAAACCGAGGCGCGCCTCCTCCACCGCCACGCGGAAGTCGCAGGAGATGGCAAACTCCAGCCCGCCGCCCACGCACACGCCGTTGATGGCGGCGAGAACCGGCTTCTCCAACTCTTCCAAGGCGTCAAACACGTCGTGAGCGTACCGGGCCTGGATGCGAAACCGGTGCGTCTGCGGGTCCGGCGTGAACCAGTTCAGGTCCGCGCCGACGGAGAACGCCCTGCCCTCGCCGGTGAAAACGGCCAGACGGACATCGTCCTGCTTGCCGATGGCGTCCAGCGCCGT
>JACZYK010000345.1 GCA_022571135.1 Bacteroidota bacterium | reverse complement strand
GCTATCCGGGGAGGCCAGATGCGTCTGGGCGAGGGTATACATCCTCAGCCTGCTCATGATCGGGTACTACGTCTTTCTAGCGTAACGCTGCCGAAATGCGCATTCTTGCTATGTTCACGGCAAAAGGTGATACTTTACAGCCGTGAAAAATCCGAAACGGGATCGCATGACGGGCGCCAAGCAAACACGGATGCATAGTCCTTCCGTGCCTACCGTTCGATCGAGCCATAATAAATCGACCGTTGAATAAGAAGGACGCAGCAGTTCCAAGAAAAGCCTGGAGTCGCAATTCCTGGCGGTCTTTCGAAGCCGCTCAGCAGCCCGAGTATCCAGACGCCGAAGCCCTCGAGAGCGTATGCAAACGATTATCCGCGATGCCGCCTCTGGTCACTCCATGGGAAGTGGACCGGCTGCGACTTCGGATAGCCCAGGCAGCCTCTGGAGAGCGGTTTCTGCTCCAGGGCGGCGACTGCGCCGAACGGTTCGATGAATGCCTGCCTCACATTATTTCGAATCGCCTGAAGGTACTGCTCCAGATGAGCCTCGTGCTCATTTATGGATTGCGCCGGCCGGTCGTACGGGTGGGTCGATTCGCGGGTCAGTACGCCAAACCTAGGTCCGAGCCGCTCGAAGCCCGAAACGGCACGCTTCTTCCGTCATTCCGCGGAGACATCATCAACCGGCCGGGATTCGATCCTGAGGACCGGATTCCCGACCCGGAGAGAATGATCGAGGCGTACAGCCGTTCGGCGGTGACGCTCAATCATATCCGGGCGCTCGGTGAAGGTGGATTTGCCGATCTCCACCACCCGGAATATTGGAATCTCGGTTTCGTCCGCCATGACGATCTTAGGCGGGAGTATCAGCAGATCGTCGATTCAATCCTGGATGCCATCCGGTTCATGGAGGCGGTCTCCTCGGGACCGATTGGCGACATGGAACGCGTCGCATTTTTCACGAGTCACGAGGCGCTTCTGCTTCCGTACGAGGAGGCGCTGACGAGAGACGATCCCCACCACCCGGGAGCCTATAATCTGTCGACCCATTTTCCATGGATCGGAATGAGAACGGCCGATCCGGAAGGAGCCCACGTGGAGTACGCCCGCGGGCTCTCCAATCCCATCGGGATCAAGGTCGGACCCGAATTATCGCCCTCGCTCCTGCGCGACCTCGTGAAAATTCTCGATCCGGACCGTCTTCCCGGCAGGCTGACGCTCATTACCCGATTCGGTGTCGATCGCATTGAATCCTGTCTTGCACCGCTCATCGAATCCATGCGGGCGGACGGTCGAAAGGTCCTCTGGAATTGCGATCCGATGCACGGCAACACGGAGACGACCCGTTCAGGCGTCAAGACACGGAGATTCGAGAATATTCTTGCCGAGATGGAGCTCGCTTTCGATATACACCAGGCGAGTCAATCGGCCCTGGGAGGCGTCCACCTCGAGCTCACGGGGGAAAACGTAACCGAGTGCACGGGAGGCGCGCGCGGCCTCCAGGAAGACGATCTCGGCAAAGCCTACACGTCACAGGTCGACCCTCGACTCAACGGAGAACAGGCTCTCGAGATGGCCTTTTCGATCATTCGGAAGAAACGCCGGATGCCGTCGTGATCCACGCGCCTCCAAGCACGTCCTCGCCCTCGTACAGCACTACGGCCTGCCCCGGCGTAATGGCGTGCCTCGGCTCGGAAAAGGAAACCTTCAGGGAAACCTCGTCCTCCTGCCAGACGAGGCAGGGAGCGCCCGCGTCGTTGTATCGGATTTTGCCGGTTGCAGGACGCTCATCGGCCAGGGAGGGATACTTGATATAGTTGACCTGATTGGCGGTCAAAGACTGACGCAGGAGTTCCTCACGCCGTCCGACCGTCACGGTATTCGTTTCCGGATCGATATGGTTCACATAGGCCGGATACCCGAGCGCCAGACCCAGCCCGTGCCGCTGTCCGATCGTATAGAACGGAATCCCTTCATGTCGACCGACGACAGAGCCGTCGCTCAGAACGAACGGCCCCGCGCCCGCTTTCCGCTCCATATCCGGAACCCGGTCCTTCAGAAATCGGCGGTAGTCGTTGTCCGGAACGAAGCAGATCTCGTACGAATCCGGTTTGTTGGCCACGCGGTCCAGTCCAAAATCGGACGCGAGTCGTCGTATCTCCGGCTTGGTCATATCCCCGAGCGGAAACATCGTGCGGGCGAAGTGCTCCTGAGAGACGCCCCACAGAGCGTAACTCTGATCTTTGTTGGCGTCCAG
>JACZYK010000344.1 GCA_022571135.1 Bacteroidota bacterium | reverse complement strand
AATCGGTAGGAAGTTGAAGCATGTAGACCGTTTCATCGAAACTCGTGTATGCGTTGATATCGGGTCCGAATCGCATTCCGATCGACTCCAGGTATTCGACGAGTGCCTGCTTTTCGAAGTGTTTGGTACCGTTGAAGGCCATGTGCTCCGCGAAGTGGGCGAGGCCCCGTTGATCGTCTTCTTCCAGGATGGAGCCCACATCGAGGACCAGCCTCAACTCCGCCCGATTCTCCGGTCTGGAGTTCTCGCGAATCATGTAGAAGAGTCCGTTGTCGAGTCGTCCCGTCCGAATCGCAGGATCCAGGGGGATTTTTCCGCTCACGTCCGGATGCTCCGTTGCCACGTCCGTAGTGCGCCGGGGAGATTCATCGATCTGTGATGAGAGATCATCGGCCGCGGTCGAATCACTGAGCGCAGCGTCGCGGGTCGAGTAGTGAGCCGACGAGCAGCCGACAAGTAAAAACAGGGATATTAAAATGACTCGGTGCATAGCGGTATTACGATTTTTAGCGGGGCAAGGCCAGCCAATCAGTTGTCTCGATCGGCCACAGAACCCTATCGAATACACCGCCGAACCAGTTCGTGAAAAACCACGGATAGGTAGTGGCCACACGGGGCGTAAAAAGCGCAGCAGCGATAAATAAACGGGGCACGGCTACACGCGGATGATAATCAAATTTGTACGAGAATCTACAATTTTCAAACCGGGATCGCACGATTTTATCCCGTCCACGTCGATTATTCGGGACTACGGTTTGAAATTCATTCGTTTAGTTTTTTTTTGGAGGCGGAAAAATCGTATACCTCACGGGCGCCGAAACCTTAACAAACCCCCTGTCGGACCGATACCTGAAGAGAAGGTAGTATGCGCTACCAGAACAGGCTGGAAAGGAAATGTACGAGCCAAAGAAACCGGTATCATGAACCAGGAATCCGTTGCACAGATTGGCAATCGCAAGTGGGGCTGCGCCCCCGGTCTACCAGAGGTCGAGCAAGCAGGATTCAACCCGACCTTGAACTTGGTCTCGCGGACCGACGACACCCGCGCCGTGTCGCTTGTTCCTGATCGCGTCGCGCGGCGAGCGATCGAATTGGGATATGTCTCAGAGAGTGAAATCGCCTCGATGGGTACGGACGAACCCGGGAACGGGCTGCTCCGCTGGAGACGGATCGCGGTGGCGTTCCCTGAAATCTCCGATGCCTTGCAACGGCTTGCAGCGGAGACGTACGGTTTTCGCAAAATTCTCGTGTGTGAAGTGGGTACGCTCGTCTACAACAACCTTCTTACGCGGATCATATCTCCACTCCACTGGCAGCTCTTTTTCGACGAGAAGATCGTTCCCGTTCTGGAATACGGTAGGTCTCCCGAGGCCCAGAGTCGTCTGACACTCGGCGCGGCGGATCCCAGCGCCCGCTCGGTGCGAGACCTTCTGCATGAAGTGCCGTTGTCCCCGGTAGAACTCGTCTACGTTCCGAGCGCCCAGGTATCCGAACTGCAGGACCTTCTCGTTTCTAACCTGAACGCAGTTCACATGGCCGTTCTCTCTGTTAGTCGGAAGCTCCTGCGCGAGTTCATCGATTCGGATGATGCTCTGGTCCCGAACGAAATCATCCGGCGTGCCGCATAACACGGATCCTCGACGAAGAATCAATAAAAATCTCCTACCGCTTCGGCACCCGAGTCCCGATGAAGAATCCGGCAGATACAGATAGAATGAGGCGGGCGGCGGGACCGATTCCTCGATCCCATGTTCGGCCTCACTTCGACAAGGACCCTTCCCGGTCATCCTGGGAGGAGGTCTCTGCCAGAGATAGGGTGATTGTACGTTTGATGCAAAAAGGTATCGTCGATGAATCTCACATTCGAAAAGCCTGGACCGAGTGGTCCCGGCTCAGAGATTGCAAAATCCGAATTCCCCTGTGGCGCCTGCTGGCCGTTGACGAGGCACTGGATTCCGAAAAAATTTATGTGGAGGCCGCGAGCGTCTACGCTTTCGAGAGGGCTGACGTGTCGGAATCCGAGGCGCTGATGTTCCTGGCCGAACACCGCGATGATTTCAAAAGCGAAATATGGGATCAGATGATCGAGCATTTTGTGCTTCCGATCGCTGTGACGGTAGACGAAATTACCGGAGAGCACAGATGGACGTTCGCAACGCACGATCCGACGCGTCCGGAAGTACATCAGCTGATCCAGAGTCTTCGACTCAAGCGCTTCGAATTGAAATACGCCCCTGAGCGGCTGGTTGGAAGATTGATTACAG
>JACZYK010000055.1 GCA_022571135.1 Bacteroidota bacterium | reverse complement strand
GAAAGGAGACGAGGACAATGTTCGGAAAACAGGCCAACGAACAGTTTGAGGTCACCGACTTCGATCCCCCCGAATAGCCCAGCCTGAGAGTAGACGGCTCATAGGGAACGACCGGAAAAGAGGAGTACTTCTTTGAGTAGAGATTCGATGGAGACGATGCCGGAACGAGTTTCTATCTGGACGGAAAAATCGACATGCCGGGTCTCGCCTTCAGATTGTTTGGCAAGGTGCTGATTGGCACATTCCGTAAAGCCTGCGACAAGGACCTGGAGGCCCTCAAAAGATATCTGGAGAAGGACGAGAGCCGCGCCGAAATCATTCGGCCGAATTCTTTCCCGCTTTGAAGATCTTGTAGCCCACGAAACCGATTCCCGCCAGGACGAGGATGGCCGGAATCCATCCCAGAAAGTTGAGCAGGAATACCAGCAGGAAGGTCGATGCGGCGCCCTGAATCCATCCCTTCACCTGACCTTTCATGCGGGCGCTCTTCAACTCTTGTCTCGTGAAGATCGAGGTTTCATACTTTTCGGCCATGATGATTCTCGTGGATCTGATCGACCTTGTTGCAGAGCCGATTCTACGGTTGAATACCTGTCCTACGCATAGATACCGACCGAGTTACCGTGTGCTTTTTGGTTTTGTCGACAATGCCCGCCGCGCACATCCAGGAACACAGGATTCGGTTCTCCTCCTTCTATTCGATGACGGCGCTCCGAGTTCTGGTGAGCAAAATCGGAGCCGTGGGCGGGGAACTGACTGGCATCAGCGCCAGACGCCGAGAAGTGCACCCATTGCAAGCAATGCGACCAGGTTGTACGCCATATTCAGTAGATAAACGCCCATTTTCTGCCCTTCGAAGGACACGTTTTGCCAGCCCACGGTCACCACGAAGCCGAGCCAGGAGAAGAAGCCGCCCTGCATACCGGCCGCCCAACCGGTGACGGTATAAGCCTCGTCCCAAGCCTGAAGCACGTGGGCTAGCACCAAGGCCATAAAGAGCGACATTAAGAACGTGACGCCGTAGGATTTCAGTGGGTTGAAACCTTCTTTTAGCTCTTCTTCGGTCTTGCCCATCATGGCCATCCACTTCTGACCGAAGAGCGGGCCGTACCAAAGGGCGCCGATAATCATGGGTATGAATCCGGCGACGAGGATGGCGAGATAATCGGGAGAGTACATCTGGACCTCCATTTTGTTGATTTCCGGGTCTCGACGAATGTAGCGGCTGCGGGGGCTATGATTCAATCTTCCTGACAGAGACAGTTAGTCAAAATCCTTGCGACAATATTCTCGCAAGGTCCAGACGTATTTGCGGTTTGGGTCGTGAAAAAAGTGCTGATCCGAGGCCTACTTTACGTCCGCGAGGGGGGCGAAGGGCGACATGCGGGCGAGCCACCGCTTTGAAGCCTACTCCGCATCCGCGAGGGGGGGCGGCCCGAACGAGGCCACGATTCTCTGGTGAAATTCTTCTTCCGAAAATCCGGCCATCGCGCCCTTGCACAGATTCTGGACGTGTCTCGGAAAATCGGATCTCAGGATCCATTCCAGATAACCTCGATCACCGGGCGCCACATCGAGCAGGGACCGACCGCTGTACTTTCCGAATCCGAAGACGACCTGTTCTTCCTCCCATATGAAGTGATTAGACAGTCCGATCCAGGCCTCTCTTTCCGGATTGGTGATTCTGGCCAAATCCTCCCAGGCGGCTTCCTCGAGGTTGAATTCCCGCCGCACTCCGCGCAAAACTTTGACGGCAGCCTGAACGTCGTGTTTGGCGCTGTGTGTGTGTTCCATCTCGCTCCCCACGAACCGGCGGTGGGCGTCTTCAAGTCTGCGAGGCTCCATGGCCTGCCATATCCGGTACGGATCGACGACCAGCTTCTTATCGAGTTGGACCTCCCTGCCCAGGCGTGCAAACTCCTTTTCCACGAAGCGGATATCGAAGCGGACATTGTACCCGACGATGACCTCGGCCGCGTTCAGAAACTCCAGGATCTCGTCGGCCACGTCCTCGAAGTAGGGCGAGTCTTGGACATCCTCCATTGATATACCATGCACTCGAAAAGCTCCGCGAGTGATGTCCACGCGCGGCTTGACGAGCCGGTGGTAGGACGTCTCCTGCCCGGCATCGTAAAGACACATAGAGATCTCGATGATCTGATCGAATTCCGAATTTTTGCCCGTAGTTTCGACGTCGAATGCGATCATTATTTTACTCATGTAACCACCTGCTAAAAGTCGTAACCGTTCTCTGATCTCTGTTGTTCTTCGGCTGAGGATCTTCCGACACCGGTTCCGGAAGGACCGATGGCAGGGCGAATCAGCTGCAGTACTGAAATTAAGTTAATCACTGGGTGTGACAACCCTATGTCATAGCCATGGCGTAGTTTATTTCTGCCCTGTGGAGCAAATTCCAGTCAAGATCCCAAACGTAAGGCACTCGACATTGAACTCTCGGTCTCATCCATCCTATCACCTTGCGCAGCTGGGCGCCCTGTTAACGAAACCGGGATTTGAACTGGACCGAAAGCTCGTCGTTGTGCCTGCCGCCCAGATGGGGTCCGAGATTCTTGTGTCGCTGACGGTCCACGGATACGCGTGGGTGAACGTAACGGCATCGACCCTATTGCGATTCGCCCGAGAGGTCGTGGAAGAGGCTCGTCCGGACACTCCATACCGATACGTTTCTCCGGCAGGAGCGGCCCTGACCATCGATCGATTTCTAACGGAATCAAAATCGAAAGATGCCGACGTTTTACGCAGGTCGGCAAGATCCATGGCCCGGACCATCCGCGATTTGCGTCTCGCAGGGGTGTCCTTGAGATCGTTCGATCGGGTAATCGTCTCACGATTCGGACGCCTGGTGTCAATTACTTATCGCAGCTATCTCGAATGGCTCGAGTCCGAAGCCCTGCTGGACGACGCCTCGGTTCTCGATGCGGCGACCGGACTGTTTTCGGGAGCGGGCGTGCTGAGGCCGCCTGCGATTCTGGCCGTACTCGATGAGGTGACGCTTCCGGATCTGGCACTGAGGCTTGTCGAGTCCATGGCAAAAAGGACTGGAGAAGTCTGGAGGATAGGGTGGGACGCCACGAACGGACAGCCGCCCGTTCTTACGGCCGCAAGCAGACTGGCCCACTGGGCCATACCGGCAATCGAATCGAGGCACGAGGTGACGGACGTTCCGGGAAAGGACGGTATCGGAATGAGCACCAACCGGGAGATGGGAATTCTTGTTGGAACAGGCGCCGAAAACGAAGTGAGGGCGGTTTTCCGGTCTGTTGTGGAAAATGAGATGTCTCTGGATTCGGTCGAAATTGCCTATGCCGCGAACGATCCTTATCTCAAAATAATCCGATCACTATCCCGCCGATACGATTTACCGGTCACACTGGCCGCCGGTGTACCCGCCCTCGATACGGTAACCGGACAGGCGATTCGGAAGTTTCTGAACTGGATACGGGAGGGCTTGCCTAGCGCCGGACTCGTAGGCATGCTACGCGGCGGACTGGTGAGACTGAGCCTGATCGATTCAAACGGCAGCCGGGATCTGTCTGAATTGACAGCGGACGTTCTTTCCGGGGTGCGGACCGGCAAAGGGAAGGACGGATACGATGCCGCGCTGACGATTCTGCATCGTGAGTCGGTTGCCGGCGCGAAGCGGGCTGCAGGTACGTTCGCTTCCGACAAAGCGGTCGCGCGCGTTCAAGAGCTCGAAGACGTGGCCGAGGCGCTCGCGCCACTACTCGAACTGGCCGATCTTCCGTCGAAGCTCTCTGTGTCGAGGCTGGTCGAGTGCCTTCGACGGTTCATTCTCGATTTCGCACCCGTCAACCATCCACCGGAGAAAAATCTCCTTTCCGGGGGCGGACAGGATTCGGTGGATCCTCTCCATGACCTCGAACAGGTAGCCCGACAGGAACTGATTACCCGGTTTAGTCAACTCGCCGAGCAGATTGGGGATGACGTTCCGCTGGTTTCTCTGATCAGGCATGCGCAGGACCTGATCGCCATAGCGTTCGTCCAGGCCAGGGCGGCGATGCCTGGATTCATGCACGCCGTTCCCCTCTCCAGTGCGGGTTTTACAGGGCGTCCCAATCTGTATGTCGTCGGCCTGGACGAGCAAACGACAGGGCGGACGGTATCGGAGGATCCACTGCTGTCGGATGAGGATCGGGAAGAGCTGGCCCGGGCGGGAGCTGGACGGCTTCCGATCTCCAGGCACTTAACAGGTCGAGACTCGTGGTTTTTGACGCGCGCCATCTCCCGGGCGAACGGTCGGATTTCGCTCCTCTACAGCAATTACAGCGTGGCTGATGATCGCGAGCTGTATCCATCCTCGGCCCTTCACAGGATCATGTCGGTCAGGAACGAGAAGATCGATAGCTTACCGGTGCACGGGTACGATTACGGTGGCAACGAATATTTGCCCCTCGATGAAACCGACGTTTTTCTTGCATCGCGATCCGATCCGCGCGCGTTGTCTGTGTGTCTGGATCTATATCCCGGACTGAAGAGAGGCGACCGCGCCTTGGCCGAGAGGGAACGGACGCCGTGGTCGGTATATGACGGTTTGCTTGGCCTCGAAACCGAGAAACTCAATCCTTTCAGGAAAAACTCCAGGGTCTCGGTGTCCCGACTCGAAACCCTGGTCAGATGTCCTTTTCAGTATTTCCTCAAGTACGTTCTGGGAGCCCGTATTCCGGATGAACTGGACGAAACCGTCTGGATGAATGCTCTCCAGCGCGGCAGCCTCGTGCATGAAGGGCTGCGACGGTTTATGGAGGCACGGTTTGAGGCGCGCGAGAGCATCAGGCTGAGCGACGTCGAACGGCTCGTCTCCGTATTTCAAGACGTGTTGTCGGCCCTTGTCGAGAGCAACCCACCTCCGAACCCGGCAGAAAAAAATGCGCTCGACCAGGAACTCAGAAGCGTAGCGAAGGCCTTCATATACGACGAATTGTCGAGGCAGGAGAGAGCTGATCCCGTCGGATTCGAGTTCGGATTCGGGCTCTGGAAGCACCGCAAGAAGCGGGAGGCGGATCGTACGGAGATTGTTACGCTCAATTTGGACGGAGTGGAACTACGGGTATGGGGATGGATCGATCGGATCGACCGACTCAGAGATGGTGGATTCGCGATTACCGACTACAAAACCGGTAGCAGCGCCGGATACGATGAGGTCGATCTGCTCAATCAGGGCCGTGCGCTACAATGGGCTCTCTATGCCTATGTAGCGGAGGAACTATTGGGAGAGCCGGTCCGGACGTCGGGATACCTGTTTCCCGGCAGCCGCGAACTGGGAAAGCGCATGGAGGCCGATCCGGGAGCCGTGCGATCCGAGGTGGCCACCGTATTGAGACGTGTCGGCCGTATGGCCAGGGCCGGTATGTTCATTCAGGCCGTCGAGCCGAAGGGCATCTGTCAGTTGTGTGATTATAGGCGAGTCTGTGGGAATCTGGTAGAGCGGAGTCGGTGCGTCGATGCGAAGCTGGAGGCTACGGAGCCCACGATGGCGCAATACGAAATACTTCACGGCTGGGATTTCGCGGATCGAAAGCTCGGAGGTGTTCAATGAGCGTGAAGGACGAGAAACAACGCCGGATCGTCAGGGGAGACGGGAAACTGACGGTGCCCCTGGCCGAAGACAGTCTATTCGCACGCGACCGGAATATCATCGTTCGCGCAGGGGCCGGTTCGGGGAAGACGACGGTGCTCGTCGAGCGGATGGTGGCGATTGTGCGTTCCGGGATATCCGTAAACAAACTGGCGGCAATAACGTTCACGAGGAAGGCGGCGGGAGAATTACGTGGTAGATTCTTTGAATTGCTTTTTTCCGTCGCCGCCGAGCTCGAGAACCGACCCCGGGGAAACTCTTCCGACCCGACGGAGCGTGAGTTCGAGCTCGAGCACAAGCGCGTGATCGCTGCTCTTGACGGCGTCGAGAGCGTGTTTATTGACACGATCCACGCCTTCTGCCTCCGACTGCTTCGGGAGCGTCCGTTCGAGGCCGATCTCGCTCCCGATTTTCAGTTGATCGACGACAGGGAAGAGGAGCGATTGCGGAGGTCCTACTGGAATAACTATCTGACGCGCACGCTGTCTTCGGATTCGGACTGGCGGACTCGTTTCGATCGTATCGGCGTTTCGCCCAGCGAGTTATTCGACTATTTCGGAACCAGATGTCGATTCTCGCACCTGAGGGTGCGACGGGGGATTCAGGAGAAACCGGATCTGGTTCCCGCCCTCCGGGCTGTAAAGGTTTTTATCGATCGTACCAGGGTGTACCTGCCGACGCAAGGCGCGATCGACAGATTTGCGGCCTGCATACTGAGGGCAGATCGATTTCTCGCCGTGAAGGGAGTCGACGAACCTTGCGAGCAGGCGGCGTTTCTCGGACTATTCGACGAGCTCGTCAACGAGGGCGGGAGCGTCAAAAAAGGGGTCGTCCAGCCGACGAAATGGAGCAAAACTCGATCCGATCCCGCCTATCAATTTGCCACATCGCTGCTCGGCGCTTCGGGGCAGATCGATGACGAGCAAACGATAGCGTCTCTGGTGATGCGGCAGGTGCGTCCTGCTCTCGTCAGATGGCGGCAATGGATCTTCGATCCCATCGAATCCGTCGTGTTTCCTGCCGTAGAGGGGTATGCGCGGTATCGACGCGCATCCGGCAAACAGACTTTTGACGACCTCCTTCGTAATACGGTTCGTCTACTGACGCGTTCGTCGGAAGTGCGGCGACACTTTACCCGGCGGTTCGACCGGGTTCTGGTGGACGAATTTCAGGACACCGATCCTCTACAGGCCGAAATACTGTTCCTGCTTACGTCTGAAGATCCCGGTGAGAGCGACTGGAGGAGATGCCGGCCCCGAGACGGATCGCTATTTATAGTCGGGGACGACAAACAATCCATTTACCGGTTCCGTCACGCGGATGTACGGGTATTTGATGAGTGTGGGAGACTGATCGAGTCGACAGGCGGCATTTCGATCCGGCTCACGTCCAATTTCCGGTCGGATACCCGAATCTGTTCATGGAATAACCGGGCCATCAGGGGATTATTTGAAGCGTCCAAGGCGCCCTTCCAGGCGGCGTACGAGGATCTGGTGGCTGCCGACGATTCCACGGGCCCGGGTCCGGCGGTTCTACAGATCGTGACGGACAGGGTCACGCGGCATTCCCCGTCAACGATTGCCCGTTGCGACGCCTCTCGGATCGCCGGGATCATTTCAAACCTTGTGTCCGGGAACCGAATCCCATTGAAGTACACGGGCGAGCACAAAAACCAGCCCGGTGATTTCGAAATGCCGGATATTACATTGGCTGATTTCATGATTCTCGTCCGATCCTCCAACCGCATGCATCTCTATGCGGAATCGTTGCGGGCGGCGGGAATTCAGTATGTGATGGCGGGCGGGAAGTCCATTCAACATACGCGGATACTTCCTCCGCTTCTGGACCTCCTCGACGCGGCGCACAATTCGAGTGATCCGGTCCCGCTGCTGGCATTTCTGCGCGGACCCTTTTCCGGTATTTCGGATGCAGCGCTGTATCGCTACTCGCTGGCCAAGGGACGCTTTTTCGGGAAACGAAACTTACCGGACGGGCTCCCCGACGCCGATATCCCGGCGTTCAGAGGGGCGTTCGAAATGCTGAGCCGAACGCGCCGTGCCCTCGAAACATGGCCTTTCTCCCAAGCTCTGGAGTGGATAGTCACCGAATTTGGCCTGTTGTCCATGGCAGCCTCGAGAGACGATGGATCGGCCGAAGCGGGGGCGATATTTCGTATTATCTCCCTTTTCAGACAGCTGGAACAGACCGGGATGCACTGGTCCGAGGCCATCGATGAGCTTCGAAGGGTCGGTGATGGCGAGCGCGACATCGAGGGGATGACACTGGAAATCGGAAGAGGAAACGCGGTCAGGCTGCTAAACATTCACCAGGCCAAAGGGCTTGAGTCGAAAGTCGTATTTCTGGCGGATCCGCTTCCGGGATCCGAGCGGCATGGAGTCGAAGTTCATGTCGATCGATCTGGCGGCGAGACGAGCGTCGCACTGCCGGTTTTACGAAGACGCAAGCATACAACCGATGTTCTTGCCGAACCTGTCGATTGGGCCGAGGCCAGAGAGACAGAGTCGAGATTCTCGGACGCGGAGACCGATCGGCTGACGTACGTCGCTGCGACGCGCGCTGAGAGCTTGTTGGTGATCTCTCGCTACATGGGTACGTCCGATCGGGGTACATGGAAATCACTTTATCCGGCTCTGGATTCCGATTGCGTTCCGGTTATCGGGGACGTCGAACCGTTGGACCGAGTTGCCGGAGAAGAGCGATTGGATCAGATGAGTACTCGGCTGGCCGATGTCCGCGACCGGGTGTCCGGTTTGAAGGCGCCTTCCTATACACGACATCGCGTTTCCGACCTGACAGAAACGTCCCCCGGCGTAGACGATTTCGCCGACGAGTGGCGGGGCGGTCAAGGTCGCGGATACGGACGAGCGATCCACCGTCTATTCGAGTACGGTGTAATCCGTCGCTCCGTCGCGATCGATCCGGAAATGGACCGGCGCGTCGCGACGCGACTGATGGAGCAGGAATTGTCGGGCTCGCCTGAGCAGACCGATCGATTCACGGATCGCGCCATTGCCGCACTGGATGCATTCCGGGATTCGGACATCTGGTCCGAGATAGGCTCGTCGCACGACCTGTTCACGGAGATTCCGTTCTCGACGCGGAAAGAAGAGGAAGAGCGACCGACCCTGATATCCGGCGTGATAGATCTTGTTTATCGCGTCGGAGACGCCTGGAAGATCGTAGACTACAAGACGGACGCCGTCATGGCGAAAAAGCTGTTCCAAAAGTACGGGGATCAGATTCGAACGTATGCTGAGGAATGGGAGAGACTGGTTCGCCGGCCGGTGAAGGAGATCGGATTCTGGTCCGTGCATGAAAGCATCTTGCAATCTGTCATCAAGGATCTTGATAATTAAGGCCTGCGTTCAATGCCTGGCGGTGCCACCTTATAAATAACCAATTGAGCGGACACGAGCATGGTTGAATTAGGAATCGGAATAGGCATCGGAATACTGCTCGGCGGCCTGATTGTCTGGATGCAGGCTAGGGCGCGGTCTGCGGTCACAGAAGCGAAGCTTGCCGAGAGAGATGATGCCCTCGGTCGCCTGTCGGAAGACCTCAGAAAAGAAAGCGCCGATAAATCCGAGCTTCACAGCCGTCTCGCCGCGGAGGTTGCTGCGAGGGAACAGGAGACGAAAGCAGCCGGAGAGAAGCTGGAGATAATCAAGAAGACTCAGGAAGAATTTCTGGAACAGTTTCGGGCCCTGTCCCACCAGGCTTTGAAATCCAACAACGAGAGCTTCCTTGACCTGGCGAAGACGCAAGTCGAACAGATGATAACAAAGGTCGACGCGAAGGATCAGAAACGAGTTCTTGAGATGCAGAAGCTCATGGATCCGCTCAAGGATTCCCTCAAAACGGTAACCAGGCAGATCGACGAGATCGAGAAAGAGCGCGTCCAGGCCTACGCGTCTCTGACCGAGCAGGTGAAAGGACTCTCGGTGGCCCAGGCCCAGATTCAAAAAGAGGCCCGCAACCTCGTCAGCGCCCTCCGCAAACCGACTGTCCGTGGGCGTTGGGGTGAGATACAGCTGCGCCGGGTCGTCGAGATGGCGGGGATGATGGATCACTGTGATTTCGAGGAGCAGCAGAGTGTTCAGACCGATGAAGGGCGATTGCGACCTGACATGATCATTCAGCTGCCCGGCGAGAAAATTATCGTCGTTGACGCGAAGGCGCCTCTCGAGGCGTATCTGGACGCCCTAGAGACGGAGGATGACGACGTCCGCGAGTCGCAGTTGAGCAGGCATGCAGGGCAGATTCGCACCCACGTGAAACAGCTGTCCTCGAAAGCCTATCACGATCAGTTCGATACCTCGCCAGACATGGTCGTTCTCTTCCTGCCGGGCGAGTCGTTTTTCTATGCGGCACTTCAGGAGGATCCGGATCTTATCGAGTTCGGGGTCCAGAGGAGTGTAATCATTGCAACGCCGACCACGTTGATTGCCCTGCTTCGAGCGGTCGCATACGGATGGCGCCAGGAGAGGATCTCCGAGAATGCGCAGCACATCAGCAAGCTCGGTAAGGAACTGTACGATCGCATCTGCAAAATGGCCGAGCATTTTTCTGCTGTAGGAAAACGACTGGAATCTGCGGTGGCAAGCTATAATTCCGCCGTGGGTTCGCTGGAGGCCCGCGTACTGGTATCGGCACGGCGATTCAAGGAACTCGGTTCCGGTTCAACCCAGGATGTGGAGGAGATCAGGCCGGTAGAGAGAGCGGTGAGGCGTCTTGATGCACCCGACTTCTCGAACGGAGATCCGGAAACCGAAACGAAACTACTCGAGCCCGATCCGTAGGCCACCGCTTCCAGGAATCGATCGGCCCGCGTATACGGAGCATGGGGTGTATTGCGAGTCGTGCTACACGATGCTCCTAGGATCGGCCAGTGTACACGGGGCATGGGGGAGATAATCAGTCGGTACGGTGTAGTGCGCCCCACAGGATATACCGCATCGCGGAGTATCCATCCCACCTCGAAACGGGGGGACTGGATCAGAGGTAACCGGGGGAGCCGTGGTTTGGATCAGGTATCCGACTCCGTCCAGTGCGCGGCGGTCGTGGACTCGCTCGAAGCGGCCGACTCGGAGGGGCCTCGTGAGAGTCGATCCATGGCGTGGCGACTGTTGAGATGGCGAGTCGGGGTGTGAATCTCCGTCTTGTCCGTCGTCAGAGGGAAACGCATCGTAAATGTCGAGCCCTCGACACCGCTCGATTCCAACTCGAGACGCCCGTGCATGGACTCGACCAGGTGACGGGCGACCGTCAGGCCGACGCCCGCGCCTTCGTATTTCCTGTCTATACCCTCTGATACCTGTTTGAAAGGCTGGAAAATCAAATCGAAATCAGTACGCCGGATTCCGATTCCCGTGTCGGCGACCCTGACCACGACATGGCCCTTTTCGACGCTCACCATCACGCGAATGCGGCCGCTGTCAGTGAACTTGATGGCATTGTCAATAAGAACACGCAGGGCGTACTGTACGCCCTGGGGATCCAGGGAAAGCTTCGGGGGCTTGTTCCGGACCTTCGTCTCGAGCGTCAGCCCACGCTCAAGAGCCTCCGGCCTTTTGATGGAAACCATCTCGATAACCAGATCGACCATGTCGACCTCTTCGAATTCGAGATCCGTATCTACGCGCTGGACGCGGGCAAGCTCTAGCAGAGAGTCGAGAGTATGGAGCAGGCGGTTGCCATTCGTTTTGATGTATCCTGCGAATTCCCGTTCATCGCCACTGGATTCCGCCAGCAGGATATCCGCATAACCCAGAATCCCGGTA
>JACZYK010000054.1 GCA_022571135.1 Bacteroidota bacterium | reverse complement strand
TAACGAGGCTAATGAATCCGTTAAAGACACGGGCGGCTTCGCTCCCAAACACGTATCGCGAATTTCTCTTGGCACGGAGCTCGTGAATTTCTTGTCCCCGCGTTTCGCGTGGGAAACAGAGAAAAAGGCTCAGGTGGTGTCCGGGCACAGCCCTGCAGGCCTGACAGAGGACGCGAGGACCCGCTTGTGCGCCCGTCGTGGAATCGGGCGTCCTGGTTGAAGCCGCGCGGATATTCTACCTGGATACGATGGGAGAAACCCTTCCTCGGAATACGGCTAATGTCAAAAACAGCTCTATAGTCGTCGCAGGAATCTGCTTTTTTCTGTACGCCGAGGCCGTGATCCCCGAATAGGTGTATATTTTCAGGATCAGATCTTGTATTGTCTCGTTATTACAAGCGCCCGGTTCGTCCGGAGCCCGTGTATAAAATAAAACCCTGCTTTCCTCATGGATGAGACCAACATTCCACTCATGGGCGGCCGCCCCCGACACGAACAAATCAGTTCATGGCTAAAAGAGCAGATCGAGCGGGGGGGTTTTGCCGAGAATGATCAACTACCCTCGGAGAGCCGGCTGGGCGAGCGGTTTTCGGTCAGCAGAATTACCGTTCGAAGAGCCCTTCAGACCCTGGAATCGGAAGGTTTGATCTACCGACGACAGGGACTCGGGTCGTTCGTACAGGACACCTGCGTCAGTCATGGTCTGGTGCGCCTAACGGATTTCGTGGAAGACATGGCCTCTGCCGGAATCTCCGCCCGCTCCGTCGTGCTTCACTTCAAGCCGGAAGAGGCAACAAGCCGCGTTGCGTCGGCGCTCGCGGTCGACGAGAATACGAGTGTGGTTCGACTCGATCGTCTTCGGTATGGAGATGGCGAGCCGTTGGCGTTCGACTATACCTGGATGACGGTTTTCCAGGCCCAGTTACTGGACGGAAAGGACCTGGACAACGAGACCATATACAGCCTTTTGGAACGTGACTACAATATTTGTATTTGTAAGAGCCGCTTCCGAATTGAAGCCGTGAATGCTTCGAATGAGATAGCCCAGCACCTTGACGTTCCGTGGGGCCGAGCCCTCCTGATGATAGAGCGGACTTCGTTTAGCGAGAACGAAAACCCCATTTACTTTCAGCAGCGTTTCTATCGATGCGACCGCGTTGCCTACGAACTCGAACTTGTCCGCGGCGCCGAGTATAAGCATACCGGATCGAAGGGATTTCCTCTTCGCGAATTCGAGCCCGTCTTCAAGAAATAAGTCCTACCACTGGAGTCTCTCGACGAATACTCGATCTCCAACCGCCGGGTCTTCGATGTCTTCTGAAAGATGAATGATGCAGTTTGCCCGTGCGACGGACGAGAAGAGATGGGAGCCCTGGGGGCCGGTATCTCTCACGCTGCGCCCTCCATCCTTTCCATGCTCGTCCATTATTCCCCGAGCGAAATAGTATAGCCCGCGCACCTTTTTCATTGGCCGCGTAAGTCGGGCGGGAAGCACGTCTCGAAGGATCTGCCTTCTTCCGAGCATCGCTGCCAGCATGGGGCGGGCGTACATTTCAAAACACATTGACGCGCTTACCGGATTTCCAGGAAGCCCGAGAACCGGTTTTCCATTCATTATTCCGAATGCCAGCGGCTTCCCCGGGCGCTGCTTCACTTTCCAGAAGAGCCAGCGGGCACCCATTTCTCGGAGCACCATCAGAACATGGTCGTGCTCCCCCATCGAAACGCCGCCGGCAAACAGGAGGACATCCGCTTCTCCCCCCTGCTCCGCCGCATCTCGAATGGATCGTTGATTATCCGCGGCATGAAGGACTCTGCTGACTTCCCCTCCGGCCGATATCGCCTGGGCTGCGAGTGCCGGTCCATTTGAGTTTCTTATCTGACCGGGGCCGGGGACCACCTCGGCCGGTACGACTTCGTCGCCCGTAGAAATGATTGCGATGCTGGGACGTTTCCGAACGGGAGCAGCCGCAATTCCGAGCGTTGCAAGGAGTCCGACAACGCCCGGTGTTATCACCATCCCGGACTCGAAAACAACATCGCCTTCCTGTATGTCCTCTCCAGAACGCCGGATGTGTGCACTTTTCGCCGGCTTAGTCTTGATCAGGACTGCGTCTGTACTCAATCTCCGCGTCTGTTCAACTGGAACGATGGCATCGGCTCCTTCCGGGACCGGGGCTCCTGTCATGATGCGCGCGCAAGATCCTTTCTCCAATCTCCCGGCCCACGGCGTGCCGGCCGGAATATCGGCGACCACGCGAAGTTCAACCGGCGGCGCCAGCACGTCCGATCTGACGACCGCAAACCCATCCATGGCCGAGTTGTCGAACGGTGGAATCGTATCGTGTGACACGATGCCTTCAGACAGCGTTCGACGAAGTGAATAATCAAGGCTGACGCTCTCGGACTCCATGGTTGAAACAGAGTCGATAACGATTCGCCTCGCCTCTTCGAACGGAATGAACGTTAGCATACGTGAGTGCCGAATGTGTACTTTCGCAAAGACACGAAGATACGTGAAGGTCCGCAATTTCCACCCTGCCGACAATGATTCAGCTCGATCACAGCGGCGTCGAACCGTTCCTGGACGAGGAGGCCTGGGAGCGCTTGATTCCACGCGTTCTTGCCGCACACAACACCCTTCTCGAGGGATCGGGGGAGGGAAGTGAATGGCTCGGCTGGCGCCGCGTATTGTCCGTTCCAAACGATGCCCTGCTCGAGAATATCGAACAGACTGCCGCGGAAATTCGCAGGCAGGCCGACGTACTGGTCTGCATAGGAATCGGTGGATCCTATCTGGGCGCCAGGGCGGTGATTGAGGCCACTAGCCCATACTTCTCTTCCGCTCCGGTCGAAGATACAACGCCTCGGCAACCTGAAATAATCTTCGCCGGACATCATCTGAGCGGCGCATATCTCAAAGACCTGTTTTCGTATCTGGATGGCAAATCCGTGTATGTCAATGTGATCTCGAAAAGTGGCTCCACACTCGAGCCATCCATCGCGTTCAGGTTCCTCCGCCAGTGGATGGAAAGCAGGTACGAAAACGCTTCGGTACGCATTATTGTGACAACCGACGCACATCGTGGCGCGCTCTACGAATTCTCCAAAGCGAAGGGTTATCGAACGTACGCCATCCCCTCGGACATTGGCGGCCGCTACTCGGTGCTTACACCGGTGGGTCTCCTTCCAATTGCCGCTGCCGGGATCGATATCCGCTCTCTTTTCTATGGCGCAGTTGCCATGCAGAACGACCTCCTGTCACCGGACGGGAATCTTGCACTCTCTTATGCGGGTATTAGACATTCCCTGCTGACGCAAGGATATTCCGTTGAAGTACTGGCTCTTTTCGAGCCTCGCCTCAGCTCCCTGGGCGCCTGGTGGCAACAACTCTTCGCAGAGAGCGAAGGAAAAAACAAAACCGGTGTTTTTCCGACCGTCGCACACTACACAACGGATTTGCACTCGCTGGGCCAGTACATGCAGGATGGGCGCAGGGACCTTTTCGAGACATTCGTCTTGATCGACGATGATGCCGGCATTACGATTCCCCCGGATGCCGGAGACCTGGATGATCTGAATTACCTGTTGGGAAAAACGATCGACTCGATAAACAGGAGCGCATATGAAGGGACCTACAGGGCTCACGGAGTGGGCGGTGTCCCGATTATGACGATCAGACTCGATTCGCTGTCCGCAGAAAATCTTGGTCGCTGCATTTACTTCTTTCAGCACGCTGCGGCCATTGGTGGCTACCTGCTTGGCGTCAATCCTTTCGACCAGCCAGGCGTGGAAGCATACAAAAGTGAAATGCTGACGTCTCTGAGATCTTTATGATTGTTTTGCTCAGTTCGCTTTTATCCCTGTTAACAGTTCGTTCAAAACTTGTCTACTCGGTGTAATCCTGAGAACGTCTGTGTATGCATGTTGAAAAGATGGACTTTTTAGACCGTTCGTTTACACTTTTCCAACAACTCCCGCTCTGTTGAAACCTTCTTTTTTTATCCACAATTGAAAAAGAAGTGAAGCATCCAAAACAGTAAAATTCCTTTTTCTCCCGCTTACCGCATATCACGGAAGAAAAAGTGTAGACAGTCACACTTCTGAATTTGTAGAAATGTTGTTGGAAGATTAAATCATTAACAAGTACACACCCTCTACTACTATATACTACAATAATTACTCTTCCTATAACTCTTTCTTACAAAAGTGGAGAAAGTTGATAACCATCCAATTTATGGTCTACAGCACCTTTATACCGTTATGAATCCTGTTGTCAGCGGATTGTGCAGGGGTTACCTTAGGTAGGCTTTCTTCGAGCATAATGAGCGCTAAGCCGCGTATGATTAAGAGAATTCTAGTCGCGCTTGATCCGGATTCGGATACCCAGGTAGCCACGCAGTATGCAGTTGAAATCGCCGGACGCTCCGGGGCTGTGGTTACAGGAGTTGCCGTAGTGGATATGGGAAGCATAGAGGCCAGTTCCATAGGCGGTGGTATCGGTAGTATGTACTATGCCGAGAAACTGAGGGAAAATTTGACCGCCGAAACCCGGCAGAAAGCACAGGAGCTGGCCAGGAGATTCAGCGATTTTGTTGAGGGTACCGGCGTAAGACATGCAGAAGTCGTACGGGAAGGAGTGCCGTTCCGGAGAATTGTGGAAGACATGAAATACCACGATATGCTCATTCTGGGGAACAATCCTCACTTCTTCTACTGCCATCCGAAGCAGCATACACAAACACTGGCGAAAATTGTAGAACAAACGATCGGACCGACTCTAGTGGTTCCTGAAACGTACACGGAAGTAAGGAAAATTTTGATCGCTTATGACGGGACAAATGAAGCGGCGCGGGCCGTCAGAAATTTTACTCATCTCTTTCCCTTCGGCCGTGACCTGGAGATTAGAATACTGCATGTCTACAGGAACGATGACGCAGAGTCGAAGCTAATGCTACGTCTGATTCGATCGTTTATGGAGGCACATGACTTTACTCTGGATACCATGGGAATCATCTCGAACTCTGCAAAGGAAAAGATTCTTTCCCAAGCCGATGAATTTGGTGCGGACCTGATCATCCTGGGTGCCCACACGAAGTCGGGATTGAGAGGAGTCCGTCTGGGAGACGCAACATCACATCTGTTGGAAAACTCCAATATTCCGCTATTCATCGAGCACTGATGGCTTCCAACTCTGTATCCGGATGCTTCTTCCGTCGCTTCGGATAAGTACTGCTCCGGATCGTGAGGTCAGATATAATTCTGAATGCCTCTTCACCCAGCGACGCAGTATCCCCGGATCGGGGTGGTTGAATCTGTTTCTCTCGCCGACGCTCACGATGGCAATGACGTGTTTGGATCCGGTGACCCTTCTTACGAAAGGCAAAGAGCTGCTCGTCCTTGATCCATGATGACCGACCTTGATGAGTTGGGCGTTGAGCAGAGAATTGAAGCGGCGAACCAGATATCTTTCGGTGGACGTCTCCGCATCTCCCATTAATAGCATGGAAATCCTTCCATATGTCAGGCGAAGTACAATGGACTCGTTATTTGTGGTAATCTGATTTACGGATTCGGGTCGAGGTGCCAGTACATGGATACGGACAGACGGGTCGAGGACTATCGTGTCGCCGGACGAAATTCGGGTAAAAGGAATGTCGGATATACCGTTTACCGTGCTGATAGAATTCAGGATGTGCTCGTGACGAGGCGCATAGATATGTCGGACGGAAACGGATTGTATGAGGTGTATGAATCCGCCCATATGATCCTGGTGTGGATGCGTAATGACCAGCGCATCCAACCCGGATAAGCCTACTCCGTTCAGGTATCTTTTTATCGTCTCGGCCGACAGGAATCCACGACCTGTATCTACGAGCATTGATTTTCCGCCGGGCGTCACAAAAAGCGAAGCGTCACCCTGCCCGATGTCAAAAAAACAAGCCCTAAAGGTCCGCTCGAGGGGAAAAAAGCTGGCGTTTGACTGAACGATAAGTACAGAGAGAATCCCGAACGCGCTTACAAACCTGAAATTGATACGGGAACGAACGATGAAAAGGAAACACGCAGCCAAAGGGAATAATCCTGGTGTTCCGACGTGTCGGCCGGATGACGTAATGAGCGCGGAGTCCGAAAGGATACTCGTTCCGTGGGCGACCGAAACGAGCAGGCCAGACAGAAGATCGGTGGCGCCGGCGAGCAAAATCAGAGGAAAACCATTATCCGGACCTGTAATGGTAGAAAGAATCCCGGAAAAAAGGAGAAGTCCGGTAATCGGAATCGCCACGATATTTGAAACAAGACCACCGAGGGGACTTACTCCGAAGTGGTACAGGAGAACAGGTGTCGTGAAGGCCAGAATAAAAGCGGTCACGCCGACAGATTGATAAATCTTTCTGCCGAGAGCTCTCCTAACGGAATTTGAATTGCCCAAGACGGTCCTTTCTACACGCACCAGCGAACTGTTCAGATAGAAAAAAATGCCTGCCAGCGCAGAGACGGATAGCTGAAATCCCGGACTGAAAAGGTCGTCCGGATTCAAAAGGAGGATAAATAATACAGCCATACCTAGCGCGTTCGCACCTTCAATCTTTCTGTCCGAACATCTTCCGAGAAGAAAAACCGCGGCCATCAGGACGGCCCTGATGACAGACGTGCTTCCTCCAGATATGACGGCATAGATGGTCAAGATGAGCGTTACAAGTAGGGCTCTAGACCACTGTCTCGGACGGAACGGAATTCTCAGACGAGATAACCAGATACCCAGCATCCAGTGCAGGGCCATACCGATGATTCCGACATGAAGGCCGGAAATCGCCAAAAGATGGGAAAGTCCGCTCCGTCGGAAGCGGTCTCGAACGGAAGACTCTATATTTTTTCTTCGGCCGATCAGAATGGCCGGCACAAGCTGCGTTGAATAGGAGGAGGAATGTGAGTCGATAATTCTGTTTTCGATGTCATCACGAAGCCGTTCAAGTCGGTAGGTAATGCCGGTGTGCGCATGTTCTCGCAAGACGACGGCGGCAGAACCGGCATCGAGAATAGCAGAGATGCCCTTGCTTCTCAGGAACGCCCCCTGATTGAAATCAAATGGATTCCGAAGACCGGGAAGGGCAAGTAAATCACCCGAAATCTCGAAAACATCACCCGGGTGGGCTGTTTTGAGCGTCTCTTTCTCCGCACCGGCTCGAACCCGAACCATTATTGTCCCAGAAACGGTCAACGTGTCGCCTAGAAAGATGACGCGCGAAACATCCAGAGCGAAGTTTACTCGCGAATACTTGGAGAACGAGTACTGACGAGCCCGCCCAATCAGCCGTATTGGCATTCGCACGTTTTCATGGGTCCACCTGGAAATACTCGTCGCGGCAGCTCGGTGATTTACAGCATCGACGAGTAAACCTGAAGAAAAAAAAGCAAACAGGACGCTGAACTGGAGAAGAAGCCGGGGTCTGCCGACCATGCGTGTGGATAGAAGGCGAGTAACCGAGTAGGCGGCCAGAGAGAACGCAAGACCCGCCCATCCCCAATCAGATTGGGGAACGAAGAGATGGTTGATCGCTACACCGGCTGCGAATAGGCTTGCCAGGCAAAGGAAAGGATACTTCATACTGCGCGCGTCGCGATACAAGACAAGTATGAAGACCCCGCATAACCCAAAGGCTGTTGATAATCTGCAAAGATGCCGGGTTTATTTGAAAAGTATTCCCCCTAGACCTATCCTTCTGCAGGAAACGTTCCGTCCGAAAACACGGACACGGCCAATCCACGACACCTGTTTTTTGAAAGATTGCGTACGGTATGAGTAGTCGAAGAGAAGCTCGCGAGCGCACGATGCAGGCCCTTTACGCTTATGAACTGGGTGGGGATGACGCTCAGCATGTGATTGCAACCATCATCGTTGAGCGCCTCAAGGGAGAGACTGAATCGATACGCTTTGCAACGAGCCTCTTTCTCCGATGTCTCGATCTCCGCGAGGAGGCCGACGAAATCGTCGTGCGATATACAAAGAACTGGGAGCTTTCAAGGATTGCCCTGATTGATCGCATCTTAATGAGAGTGGCAATCTGTGAAATGCTCCTTTTTGAGGACATTCCACCCAAAGTTACCATCAATGAGGCGATCGAAGTCGCGAAGCGATTCAGCACGGCAAAGAGCGGGCAGTTCATAAACGGGATACTGGATGCCGTTCTAATCGATTTTCAGAGAGACGGTCGCCTTAAAAAAAGTGGCACTGGATTGATCGGAATAGAGGATATTCAGAAGAGGGCAGCCCGGCGGGACGGCGGCATTGCGAGCAAGGAATAGAAGAATGGGATTGATCGCAATCGGAGACGTTCATGGGTGTCTGAAGACTCTTGAGGTCTTGCTGGAGCAGCTTGCTCCGACGGATGGTGACCATCTTGTCTTTGTCGGCGATTACGTGGACAGAGGGCCCGACTCGAAAGGCGTGATCGACTATCTGTTGAAACTGAGACAGAGCGTCCGGTGCACGTTTCTACGCGGGAATCACGAGGCGCTTTTCATGGGGTATCTGGATGAAGCGGCCTACGATATATGGGCGGTCAACGGAGGCATTGCTACGCTCAACAGCTATATGCAGCCGGGAGAAGATGTAGAAATACCGGAAGCTCACATAGCGTTCCTGCGGGAGACCATATTCTATTACGAGACAGAGGAATTCTTCTTTGTCCATGCCGGGCTAAAACCGGACCTGACGATCGCCCAGAACATTGAAGTGGGGAGTGAAGATGTCTTTCTCTGGGAGAGAAGTCACCTCAAAGTGGTTGATCTTCCGTGGGAGAAGACCGTCGTTTGCGGTCACACGCCGCAGCCGGAACCTACCGACCGCGAGAAACTCATCAACATCGATACCGGCTGTGTCTTCTATACTCATCCGAGGATGGGTTTGCTCACTGCCGTACATCTGCCGGCGCGAGAGTACGTGTCGATTCCGTATCGGGGATAGCGCTAGGTCGGCATGCACGCCGATCGTGTTCGGGATCGATCGAGTAGACCTCAGAGAGTCAGCCAGGCTCCGATTCGGATATGTGGTCGAATGGTTCCCACTTCGAGATAGTAGATTTGTCGGCCGCCAAAACGTCTGGAATAACGCAGAAAGGGTTCTACGAATAGGGTGAACCTTCGATTTCTCGTTGCCCGGGTTTCTTTCGTCGAAAAGGAGAGACCCGGCCCGGCCCGAAAACCGACGTCGACGTCGTATCCCCGGTAGGGGGTATTGCCAATGGTACGCTCAAAACCAAACAGACGCACGGCTCCTCCTAATGTGAAGGCGAGTTGCTGTGTTTCCAGGTCGGGTTTGAGGGCGGGGAGAAGATCGATCAGGAAGCTGACTTCGCTCGTATAGAAGTTGTGTGTATTGACGTATCCGATTTGAGCGCCCGCACCGCGCAGCGTGGAAAGCCCAAGTTGTACATAGGAGCCCCGGGGTTCAAGAATTGGCGCCCTTGGTTGATTGTTTTGCGCAGAACACGAAATCGCCGTAAAGAGGAAGAGTGCAGATACGGCTGTCAGCCGCATGAAGTTAGAAGGGAGTTTTTGATCTGGAGAAACCATTGGACGCCGTCGCAATAAGGAGATCAGCCGCTCTAAAAAATAGACAATCATGGTATTACGATGTGGTATAGTTGGGCTTCCGAACGTCGGGAAGTCCACCCTGTTCAATGCACTCAGCCTTGCCGGGGCAGAGTCGGCGAACTATCCGTTCTGTACGATCGAGCCGAACATCGGAGTCGTGCCGATACCGGATCCTCGACTTCTGCGGTTGTCCGAGATTAACGGCTCGCCCAAAACCACCTCTACAACGATTGAGTTCGTCGACATTGCCGGGCTCGTCTCCGGAGCATCGCGAGGAGATGGCCTCGGTAATCAGTTTCTGTCGCACATACGCGAAGTCGATGCCATCGTCCATGTAGTCCGATGCTTCGAAGACGCGAACGTGGTCCACATATCCGAGACGGTCGACCCCAAAAGGGATATCGAGATCATCGAAACAGAATTGATGCTGAAGGACCTGGAGTCGATCGAGAGACGGATCGAGAGAACCGATAAACAGGCGAAAAGTGGAGACAAGAAAATTCAAGGAGAGTTGGCCTTTTACCAACGGCTGCAGGCACATCTGGCCGAGGGCTTCCCGGTTCGTTTCTTCGAATATCGGGAAGGCGAGGCTGCGTACCTCAAGGCGCTTTTTTTACTCTCCGGAAAACCGGTTTTGTATGCGGCTAACGTGGGAGAAGAAGACCTGCCCGACGGAAATGCATACGCAGAAAGTGTACGCGAAATAGCCGCAGAAGAAAACGCGAAAGTAATCGTAGTATCGGCAGAGCAGGAAGCTCAGATCGCCGAATTGGTCAGCGACGAACAGATGGTGTTTCTCGAAGAGTTGGGCTTACACGAATCCGGGCTGGATCGTTTGATTCATGCTACATATGAACTCCTGGGATTGATCACGTTTTTTACGAGCGGTCCGAAGGAAAGCCGTGCGTGGACGATCAGGAAGGGAATCAAGGCGCCACAGGCCGCAGGCGAAATACACACCGATTTCGAGCGCGGATTTATCCGGGCAGAGACGATTAAATTCGAGGCGTTCGACGCTTACGGTGGCGAGGTTGCTGCGCGTGAGGCCGGAGCGATGCGCTCAGAGGGAAAGGAGTACGTTGTACGGGACGGGGATGTCATATACTTCCGATTCAACGTATAGAGTGGCACTCAGCGGAGCTTCCCGAAGCTGACGAGGATTGTCGGGGATCCAAAAAAATGTGCCGGCTTGCGAATCGTTCGTTCGAGAAGTTCGATTTTGTCGAAGAAATAGGTGAACGAGTAACCGATTCTAACGCTCTGGTTTGCCCCTGAGAGGGCACCGAAATTAGCGCCAATAGCCAGCGTTCCGCCAAGGCCCATTTCAAGATTTCCTTTGGGCAGGGCGCTGATCGTATCGAAGGTGGGTTCGTCGTCGTCGAAGTGCCCATTCCCGTTGATGTCTCTGAAGTACGGATATTTCCAGCCGAACGTCGGTCCGGCCGTGAAGTGCAGATAGGGGCGAAAGTTATCCTCGATCTTAGACCGAAAGAGTCTTTTCTCGAGCCCGACTCTTAGCGGAGCGAGCAGCAGGTAGTTGGCCTTGTTTGGGATGTCTTTGCGTCCGAAGCGGTCGAAGAATGCGACCTCTCTCTCGTCTTTCCCCGCAGAGAGGCTCAGCTCAGCAATAAGAGAGTAATCGATGCCCACCCTGCGAAGAACATAAGCTCCGACTCCAAAACCGCTGTTGGTAAGCAGAATCTGCCCCCCGAAACCGAATGTGGATTCGCGCGGTTCCTCAAATGGATCGCCGGTATCCTGGCGTGCTTCGGCTGCTGAGACAACGAGAACCGATAGGGCCGAGAGAACAACTACGCGGCGCAGGAAGGAGTTGGTAAGTATGCGACGTCTCGTGTTCATAGTGCTTATTAGCCTGT
>JACZYK010000343.1 GCA_022571135.1 Bacteroidota bacterium | reverse complement strand
CTTTCGTCTGGTTAATCTGGTAGACGGCGATGATAACGGGCTGCCCGCCGAGTTAGTAGGGGGTTCAGTAAGCGTCATCGTGCCGGCGCCGACCGGGCATCCTTCTCGATCTCGGGGTGTCCTCAAGACAATTGGACGAGCCGGCGAGGGGATTCAGCCATCGCTTTGACGGCCCCCTGGATATGCGGATGAATCCACTTTCCGGAATTACCGCGTTCGATATTGTGAACGGGTGGTCCGAGTACGAGCTGGCAAGGACGTTTCGGCGCTATGGAGAGGAGCCGAGGGCGAAAATCATCGCCCGACAGGTGGTCTCCCGACGGCCGTTGAATACGACGGATGATCTCGCAGAGGTGGTCAGGCGATCGGTCCCACAGAGGCAGGAGTCGAAAGCCCTGGCCAGGGTCTTCCAGAGTCTGAGAATAGCCGTAAATGGCGAACTCAATTCTCTTGAGATCGCCCTGCAGGCTGCTGTGGATTTAGTCCGGCCCCTGGGTCGGCTAGCGGTGATCAGTTACCACTCTCTGGAAGACAGGAGGGTCAAGCGTTTCCTTCGAACCGGAAATTTCGAGGGTGAAGTCATCCGGGATCTGTTCGGTGTCAGGCAATGCCCGTGGAATGATTTGACAAGGAAGCCGATCGCTCCATCTCAAAGGGAGCAGGAGGCGAATCGCCGCTCCAGAAGCGCCCGGCTCAGAGTAGCCGAGCGTGCGGCCTGACAGCGTTAATAGGCCCTCTAGGCGGGACAGAAAAACCGAGTTAAGATTATGCCTGCAACACGTTTGGGTACAAAGAAGGCGGTTAAAATCACGAAGAGCAGCCGGAAGAAGGTGCGATTCGTGAAGGCGCCCAAGTCGGTCGCGACGCGCAAGAGAAGGACCGTTCAAAACGGTTCGACAAGGCGAGCGCCACATAGGAATTCGGTTCAGAAGTCCAAAATGAAGACGACTGTCTCGAGAACGGATGTGTCGTTTACTCCGGGATGGAAGGACCTGAAAACGCGCAGAAACAGCCGCCATGAGTCGGTATCCGGGTATGATTCCGGACTCGGGGCGCTGTCGACCGTTCGATTTGCTCTGGCTGTTCTGGCGATTGCGGGTGTGATCACGCTCTATGTCGGCCATGTCCACGCTACACAGAATCTGCTTGCGGAAGTCCAGGATTTGAGACGGGAGAATCTGTCGGTTCACCTGAGATACAATCGCATCAAGGGGATGTATGATCGGAGCACGGGACCGTCCGTGATTTACGAGAGGGCACGATTACTGGATCTCGAAGAGCGCATGGTCACCGGTAAACCGATTCTCGTCTCCCGCTAATTATCTCGACCCGGTACAAACGGTTTGGAACCAAGAGATCAGATACTGGCTCGTATGTACGTGATGCTGACGCTCCTCGGCATCCTGCCGGTATTGATCGCCGGACAGGTTCTGCGTCTGGGGCTCGTACAGAATGAAGATCTGCGTGAACAGGGAGAGCAGCAATCGACGGCATACGTCGAAATTCCGGCTCTGCGCGGAGCGATACTCGATCGTGCGGGGCGGACGCTGGCCGTAGATGTCGAACGCTACGACGTGACTCTCGACCCGACAGCTACAGGATTTGCTTCGAATGAAGCATTGTTCTTTGAAAGACTGTCTGAGCTTCTGCGGCTTCCGGTCGGTGAAATCGGGCGTCGAGTGCGCGGGCGGCGGAGCCCAAAATTCGTGTTGCTAGCGCGAAACTCGTCGCTGTCGGCGTCACAGAGGGACGAGGCCTCGGAGATTCCGGGCCTACGGGTGGACCTTCGATTTGCGCGCCGTTACAACTATCCTACGACCGCCTCTCACCTGCTCGGTCACGTCGATGCCGATCAAAAAGGACTGGCCGGGTTGGAAAAAACCTATGAGCGTTATCTGAGAGGTATCGCCGGCAGTCAGGCTGCTCAGCGCGACAGACGGGGAGTCAGAAAAGTGATTGCAGGCGGAGCCGTCGTAGATCCCCTCCACGGAGAGAGCATCGTTTTGACGATCGATCTCGTCAGGCAGACGATTCTGGAGGAAGAGCTGGCCAGAGGAGTCAGCGAGTCCGGTGCACGCTGGGGAACGGCCATCGCGATGGATCCGACGAGTGGAGCAATCATGGCCCTGGCCAATGTGCCCACCTACGATTCGAACCGCCCTGGCGCCGTCGATGCGCAGAGCCGCCGCAATCACGCGGTGACGGATCGACTGGAACCGGGTTCGACGTTCAAACTCGTCGCTGCGGTCACCGCGATCGAGACGGGTGTGATCGCGATGGAGGACACCGTCGACACCGGACCAGGCTGGATCGTACAGTACGGGAGAACGCTTCGGGATACCCAC
>JACZYK010000342.1 GCA_022571135.1 Bacteroidota bacterium | reverse complement strand
TCGAGTCGGTGCTGTCACGGTATGCGCTGAAAAAGGGACAGCACTTCGAGATCCGGGTGGCGGGAATCATTCTTCTATCGCCTGTCAGCACGCTGGACATCTTTCCGAAGGAGATGATCGATGCGTGGAAAAATACAGGCGTCTTTCTCCTCAGGAACAACCGGACAGGGCAGGATCTACCTCAGGGGGCTGAACTCCTGTCTGAAATCCTCAACTGCGACACCGAGTGGAACGTGCAGAGCGCCATTTCCGGTATCAAGACGCGGTACCTCATCATCCACGGAACAGAGGATTCGGACGTGCCGATCGCGCACGGCCGCACGCTACATCGCTGGGCTCTCGACGCTGGATGCGATGCGAACCTCCATCTCATCGAGAACGCCGGGCACACATTCAACACCCGGCATCCGTTCGAAGGAACGTCGCCCGAGTTGGATCAGGCGCTGAAAATCGTAACGGATTGGATCGGAAACTCATAGCAGAGGCCCAAATGGGATCAGGCGTTTGCACACATCACGAGCCGGATCAGACGATCCTAACGTCCCGTGCTACTCTTTAACACATGCACCCTCACGCTCGAGGGCCAGTCGGTGTCGTGATAGATCCGGTGCGTCGCCTTCTGGAAATCTTCCCGGTCGGCCTCGTATATGTTCACAAACGTCTGCGGATTGCTGTCCACCAGAGGGAACCAGGAGTTCTGCACCTGGATCATGATCCTGTGGCCTTTCTTGAACGTGTGCATCACGTCGGGAATCTCGAAGCGCACCCTGGTAACCTCGCCCGGCGTGAAGGGCTCGGGATTCTCGAAGCTGTTCCGGAACCGGCCCCGAAGCACTTCGGCGCGCACCAGCATCTGGTAGCCCTGCATCGGCACGTTTTTGTCGTTCGACGGATACCCCGAGAGCGAATCCGGGAATACGTCGATCAGTTTAACGACGAAATCCGCGCCCGTACGCGTAGTGGTGAAATAAAGATCGGCCACGACGGGTCCGGCCAACGTAATGGCTTCCGCCAGAGGCTCCATCTCGTAGACCATCACGTCCGGCCGGCGGGCCGCGAAGCGCTGATCGTCGGACATGTACTCACGCGTGCGACGCAGGTGCACATCCTCGGTGTATGGGACCGGTCGCAGTGGATCCGCGACATACTCGTCGAAGCTGTCCGTCGCGGTTGGCGCCGAGAATGAGAGTCCGCCATCCGGTTGGAAGAAGAGATCCTGCGCCTCGATGTTCGCTGGAGGCCAGGACTCGAACTCGTTCCACTCGGCTGCGCCGGTGTCGAACATGGTTGCCTCTGCGAGCCCCAGTTCACCTTCGCCTTTCAGGAAATAGTTGAAGAATCGCCTTTCTACGTCTTTGAAGTACAGCGACGTATTGGCTCCCCAGTGCACATTACCCATGTTCTCGGCGTTTCCGCCGGCCCACTGGCCGTGGAACCAGGGTCCCATGATGATACGATTGTCAGTGTTCGACGGATTCTGCGTCTCGATCGCCTCGTAGGTTGCCAGCGGTCCGTAGAGATCCTCGGCGTCGAACCAGCCACCGACGGTTAGCACAGCGGGCTGGATATCCGTCAGATGCGGCAGCGGATTCCGCGCTTTCCAGAAATCGTCGTAGTTGGGGTGGGTCATCAGTTCCGGCCAGAACTGAATATTGTCGAAATACATCTCTGCGATGTTCTTGATGGGCCCGATCTCCAGGAAGAACTCGTAGTTGTCGCGGTTCGGCCACTGAAATGGAGGCGGATTCCGACGCGTGGGCTCCGGTCTCGGCTGTCCCACCGAGGAATAAAACGAAAAGGCATCCAGCAGGAAGAAGGCGCCGTTGTGATGCCAGTCGTCGCCGATGAACCAGTTCGTGACCGGCGCCTGCGGGGAGACGGCCTTCAGCGCCGGATGCGCGTTCGGAAGGGACATGGTCGAATAGAAACCGGGATACGAGATTCCCAGCACGCCCACGCGCCCGTTGTTGTTCGCGATGTTTTTGACCAGGAAGTCGATGGTATCGTAGGTATCGCTGTTTTCGTCGATATCCTGGTCGCTCTGCTTGTCCGGGATGAAGGGACGAACGTCTTCAAATTTGCCCTCACTCATATAGCGTCCCCGCACGTCCTGGTAGGCGATAATGTATCCCTCGTTGATCATGTGGACCATCGATCCCAGGCGCCCGCTGTAGCTTGCCTCGCCGGCAGGCTCGGAGTTGTAAGGGGTTCTCCATAGGAGGATGGGATAGTCTTTGGACTTGTCCTTTGGAGTATAGACGGATGTGAAAAGACTAACGCCGTCGCGCATCGGGATTAAGATTTCCTGTTTGTCGAGGCGCTCTTTTGACCATGTCGGGCTACCCTCCGGG
>JACZYK010000053.1:5322-11668 GCA_022571135.1 Bacteroidota bacterium | reverse complement strand
CGAGATCGCAATCGTTTGGTCTTCGGAGGCCTGGTAGACGAGAATCGGCACCTCGCCACCGGGGCCATTCTGGGTGGGTTCGAGAACTTGCAGCGCGAAGCCCATCGCACAGGCAGCGTCGGCGGCGTTTCCGCCTTCTGCGAGCTGTTGCGCGCCGATCTGG
Organism: Bacteroidota bacterium; assembly: GCA_022571135.1. Taxonomy (GTDB): domain Bacteria; phylum Bacteroidota; class Rhodothermia; order Rhodothermales; family UBA10348; genus JACZYK01. The sequence continues at coordinate 11,505 of JACZYK010000053.1, read as the reverse complement.
GTCGCCAGGTAGTGGCCCGCACTGACGGCGCCGCCGTATCCCATGAGAGTGGGGCGGCTCGCGAGGCTCATGATTCTCCCCTCCTGCGCGCAGTCTCGCGCAGGTCGCCGAACTCGCGCAACAGCACGACGCGAAGGTCGGCTCGGAATCGGGGAATGTGAGAGATGGCCTACAGGACCAGCTGGACGCTAGAGGGTGGCGAGTCGGCTCTCGACGTATTCGGAAACAACTTTACGGACCGGCGCGGGGATTCCCTCGAACACCATGCCCACACCATCGCCGCGCTTTTCGATCACCCGTGCACGAGTCGAAATCATCCGACCCCGGGGTAGCGGGAAGAGCAGATTGAGCTGCGTCTCAGGTGCTATCGGACTGTTGGTGAGAAACAAACAACCATCTTCGGAAAGTGAAGTCACCGCACCCGTCCAACGTCGATCGGCGAAGGTGCAGCGCCCGGGAAGCTGGGTGGGTGTTCGCGCCGCCCGGCGCGGAGTGTCCTCGAGCGCCCGTTGGAGGAGCGGATAGAGGGTTTCCAGAGTGGCAGGCCTCGGAACCGATCCGATTACCCGGCGGTCGATATCGCGTTCTACCCGGATGTAGTTGTCAGTGAAACCGTATATGCGCCCGCTGTGCTCCCCCGACTCCCAGAGGACGGATCTAACTGATCCCAGAAATCCGGAATAAAAGGTGTGGCGTTTTTTCTGAGACAGAACGCGGAGCCTCCGATTGCGGCGCGAACGGTCATGTTTGGGCACCGACCTTCCGCCCATCAGAGAATGCTGATCGACGGCGACCGTACCCGGTCTTTCAGAGTACGTGAAGACATGCAGGTAGGAGACGGGCAGTTCGCTCAGGAACTCGAATGTGTTCTGGAATCGAATCTCTGTCTCGGCCGGAAATCCTACGATCACATCGACCCCGATGCCGGCATGCGGCATAGATTTCCGAATGCTTTCGATACGATCCCGGTATTGAGCCCGGACGTATCGCCGTCTCATTTTACCGAGTACGAAGTCGTCTCCGCTCTGAAGCGGGATGTGAAAATGCGGCATAAACCTTTTTGAGGAGGCTACAAATTCAATCAGTTCATTCGTCAACAGATTAGGCTCGATCGACGAAATACGGTATCTCTCGATGCCGCTGACTCCATCCAGTCGGCGAAACAACCGGGCGAGCGACTCCCCCGTATCCTGTCCGAACAGTCCGATATTGACACCGCTGAGGACAATCTCCCGGAATCCGGCGCTCGCGATCTCCTCGGCCTGGATGACAACGGCATCGATTGACGAAGACCTGCTCTTGCCCCGGGCTGCCGGAATGGTGCAAAATGAACAGGTGTAGTCGCAGCCATCCTGGATTTTCAAAAACGCGCGGGTTCGCTCGCTCGCCGCATAGGCCGGCCCGAACGAGTCGATATTATCGATGCAACTGACCTCGACCTGAGTATTCTCGCCTTTCGCAAACGACTCGATATAGTCGAAAAGATGAAATCTCTCGTGCGTTCCGAGAACCCAGTCGACGCCGGGAATGGCCGCGACTTCTTCTGAGCGCAACTGCGCATAACCGGTTACGATGACGAATGTATCCGGATTTCCCCGCAACACGCGACGAATGATCTGGCGGCACTTTCGCTCTGCCTCGTTGGTAACCGAGCACGTATTGATCACAGTCACATCGGCGGACTGCCCGACAGGAACGACCTTGAAGTCTCGGCTTTCGAATTCTCGTCCCAGAGCACCGGTTTCGGCGTAATTTAGTTTACAGCCGAGCGTATGAAAGGAAATCGTTCGCATGGCGACAATCGGATGAGAAGGTAGTGCGGCTGTGCAACGAAACAGGTATTTTGGGGTTTCAAATCCACAAGAATACGATCGAAATCTGGATGTTTGCGCGAGAGGGATACGCTCTGATTGCAGGGGCGATTGTACTGGGTATGACACTGGCCTGGCTCGGTTTATGGCTCGATAGGAGCTGGTCTCTGGGACTGTTCCTTCTGGGCTTTTTAATCGCCGCCTTCACGCTCTACTTCTTCAGGGATCCCGACCGTAAGATTCCGACGGACGCCGAATATCTACTGCTCTCGCCGGCCGACGGCAAGGTCGTCGTGGTGGACGAGGTAGAGGAAACCATCTTCCTGAAAGAGCGGGCCAAGCTGGTGTCCATTTTCATGTCGCCCCTGAATGTACATGTGAATCGTATTCCGGCAGACGGAGTGATCGAATTTGAGCGGTATATCCCGGGGGAATACCTGGTTGCATGGCATCCGAAGGCGAGCGAAAAAAACGAACGCTCTGAACTGGGACTCGTCCATCCATCGGGAGCGAAAGTGTTGTTCAAACAGATCGCGGGGGCCGTGGCGCGGCGCATTGTATACTACGTCGCTGAGGGGGATTCGGTTGGAGCCGGCGATCGCTTCGGGATCGTGAAATTCGGCTCTCGAATGGACGTGCTCGTTCCCATGGATGCCGAAATAGATGTGCACGTCGGGGATCGGGTCCGCGGCGGAGAGACCGTGCTCGGGCGGTTTGCTCGTCGAGGGCCTGGACTGGATGACGAGGAGGACTGATGCTGGGTGCAAGACATCGAAAAATTCGCCCGGGCTTGAAGCAGAGAAGGTTTCGTCAAAGACTCAGCGCCTATCGCGAATCGCGTGGAACGAGGACGAGGAGAAGAATTCCCCGCGCGGCTGTGCCCTCGTTCTTCACGCTAATGAATCTGTTCTGCGGTTTTCTGTCGCTGACACTGATTCTGGAATCCCGCTTCGAGTCTGCAGCATGGCTGATCGTCCTGGCCGGTTTTTTCGACGTTCTTGACGGAATGATGGCGCGCCTTACCAACGGATCGAGTCTGTTCGGCGTCGAGTTGGACTCCATGGCCGATATCGTATCCTTCGGTGTGGCTCCGTCGTTCTTGCTCTATGTGTTCGGCCTGTCCGCGTACGGAGTTCCGGGAGTAATCGTGGCTTCTCTCCCCGCTATTTGCGGCGCCGTACGACTTGCGCGCTTCAACGTGAACTTCGAAGGCGAGAAAAGGGAATTCTTCACCGGGCTTCCGATACCGGTCATGGCTCTGGCCATCGTTGCCGTTATCCTGAATGTCGATAACCTGTATTTTCTGGAACCCGTAGTGCCGGGCCAGCTTCCGGTGCTGATCCCGATGGTAGTTGTGCTGTCGGGTCTGATGATTTCTAATATCTCTTTTGATACGGTGCCCAGGCCGTCTGCCAACTACATGAAGAGGCATCCGGTCAAGGCCGGACTCTACGGTCTGGCTGTCGTGCTGATGATCGTACTCCTCGAACTGGGCGTACTGGTCGTCGTGTTTACATACCTGATTATCGGAATCGGCCGGGCCATTTTCCTGATCGTGCGAGCCGTCGCCGCTGCGGAGATCGACGACGAATCCTGAAAAGCATTGAATTCGCGCCCAGGATTCCTACGGAAACGTGCGCTTTGATTATCTTCTCGCCCAAGAGAACCCTTCTCCTTTTTCATATCCGGCAAGCCGATGTACAAGGCCCGAATCAATATCACCCTCCGTTCGTCCATTCTTGACCCGCAGGGAAAAGCGGCGCATAATGCGCTCACTCATCTCGGTTTCGAGAACATCGATCAGGTGCGTATCGGGAAGTACATCGAAATGGGTATCGATGCCGAGTCCGTCGAGACGGCGGAAACAGTGGCGCGCGAAGCGTGCCGGAAACTTCTGGCCAATCCAGTCATGGAAGATTTCGATATACAGATCGTCTCGACAGAGGGCTGAACGCCTTGAGAATGTACTACGAACAATCAGGTGTGGCGGTAATTCCGGTAGAGACTCCGTCTCTGGAAGCGGAGGCCGTGCCGGAGAAGAAGATCACCGTAGCCATCGCCGAGGAGACGGAGTCGAGCCTGGACAATCCGTGGTTCGTAGTGCTGTTCAATGATCATATCCATTCGTTCGACGACGTAATCATCCAACTTGTCAAAGCAATCGGATGTCCGATCAGAGACGCCGAGAGCCTGGCGTGGCAGGTTCACACGCAGGGTAAGGCCGGCGTATTTGAGGGGTCGTTTGAGAAGTGCTTTCGCGTCCAGTCCGTGCTCCGGGAAATAGAGCTCGTTACCGAGCTTCAAGGTTAGGACCTGTTAACGCTGCGTGGAAGCCCCCTGTAGCCGCCCGTTAACGGACCCTAGTCAGAAGTCCCCGACATGAGAACACAATATCGGCTAGCCGAGCGGTAGTTCGGGTATTTATCCGTTTTCCGACGGACACGTTTACCGGTAGTGAGGAAAATTTGTCATTTCGACGTGTAGCCTGTCCTCGGTATGGTCACCTCTCCTTGCGGGGGCTGACAAATGCCAAATATTGTGCTCGACTTACTTCCAGGCCACCGGAAACGCTGATTATCCCCGAAAGAGTGCACATAAACCGTCGCTGTGGCTGATGGCGTTGCCACCGCAGCATATCGAGTCGGTTCATGGCATGGGTTTCGCTTACGCCCTCGATCGCATCCGGGCCATGCAGAGAACAAACCGATGGGGTAGAGAAATGTTAAGGGCAGAATGTTCTAAATCAGCATTATTGTGGTCGATTGCGCTGTTCCTGTTTACGGGGTTGCAGTATGTATATGCACAACCCATAGACGAAGAGGGTTTCGCCAGCTGGTACAATCGAGGGACACACGGTTCGAGGACAGCCAGTGGGGAGATCTACGATCATGAAGCGCTGACCGCTGCGCACCCGAACTTACCGTTCGATACGATGATTCGCGTGACGCGAGTGGACGACAGGCGAACCATAGTCGTTCGCGTCAATGACCGGATGGTTTCGGGTCCCGAACATATCATCGATCTGTCGGGGGCTGCCGCCCGGAAACTGGGCATCCTGGAGAGCGGCGTGGCCCGTGTTCACATCCAGGCGCTCTCGGTACGCTCCATCGTACCATCAAAAGCGCTTGCCGTGTCCCGTCCAGACACTCGCCGAGCGATGGAGCGGCGTAACGAGAACGATCGCGCACTGGCGGCGCGGCAAGACGTTTCCGCTGGAGAAGTAGTCGCGTCCGCCGCGTATACATTACAGATCGGCGTATTCTCGACCAGAGATGCGGCATCGAGTTTTGCGCTAGGGTTCGAGACGAGCTGGATCGCGGAAGTACCGCTCGAAAGCACTGTCCACTACAGGGTGTATTACAGCCGATTCTTACACGAAAAACCGGCGCGGGTTGCGCAGAAGGAGCTCTGGAAGCGTGGCCATGACAGTTTTCTGCGAGAAATCAGTCCCTGAAGTTCGATGGCATCCGGGAGGCGGCGCCAGGCGTCACCAGCCTACTGCAGGAACAGGTAGTTCAGCTTGATCAGGAACACGTTCTGCGGAAACACACCGAACGTGTCTGAAATCTGATCGAATGTCCCCGTCCCGTAGGGCGATATCGCCGTCGGATCCAGCGGATTGATCTCGGCTCTCCCGCGTCGGGAGTGGGTCCACACGAAAAAGAGCGTCGAGCCGGGCCGATACTCCCAGCGAAGGACCGTATTGGTCTGAAAAGAACTGAACGCGAAGTCGTGATTCTTGGTGTAAGCGTCAAAACCGACGAGTGAATCTCTGTCCTGTAGAATGGCGAAGTCTTCGTAGCGTCCTCGCGCCACGAACAGCTGTCCATACACCTGAATGGACAGGTGGGGTGAAAACGCGATGTTGCTTCTGAGCGTGATATCCATCGTCCTTGTATCGCGCCGACCGAACAGGGATACGTAGTACGTCCCCGATTCATCATATGGAACGACAGGATCCAGGATCGAGGAGAGTTTGTCTCCTGCGGCTATGGCCTGAAAGTCCTCATCCTCCAGGCTGCTAGGTGAAAAACTTTCGGTCCCGATTTCCCAGATTCGGCCCGAAAGGCGAAAGGATTCGTTTGAGGCCCAGGCTCTCTCGTTATTGCCGTTGGTAACCGAAACGGATCCAGACAGATTCAGTCGCGATCCGGCATCCCACTTGGCATCCACCTTGAGATTGATATTGCGACCGCCATCCTCCGACAGATCCGCACGAAGACTGGGCTTCAGTTGCCACTGACGCCTCGAATCTGTCTCGAAAGACGAGCGGATATTGAATGTTCTGGGCTTCTCATAGGGCAGAAGTCCGCGCGTCTCGTTTACGTCGTTGCCGCCGAAGAGACGATCTCCGAATAGGTTGAAATCGATT
>JACZYK010000053.1:0-5312 GCA_022571135.1 Bacteroidota bacterium | reverse complement strand
GATAGGCGTTCGTGAACAGGTTGAAACCCAGGTTTGCACCCATTCCGCGGTTCAGTCCGTCCGTATAGCGCCAGCTCTGGAAATTCCAGAGACGGAACGATGCCCTTCGAAACGGGCCAACCGGCTTTCCTCCATTGAACTGGTGACTCAGACTGCTTGACCACCTGACGTAGTCTCCCTGTCTGAGGCGACCCAGATCGTTCGGATTGAACTTGTCGTCGAACGCCCGGACCGTGGTCGAGTACGTCCAGTCCCCCTTGATTTTGTCGAAGGATGCCGATGCGGCAAAGCCGCGGGCATTGGACAGGTCCGGGTCGTCGAACCGACGATCCGTCACCGAAACGAATCCGTCGATTTTATAGGAATTGTCGGCGAACCGGATGTCCCAGTCCGCGGCTCCTACGTAAGCGCTTCGACCGTTTTCGTCCGCGCTGTTGTCGAACATCGTAAGAATACCGCCGATCCTGGAGTACTTACCGAGTTCCTGGCGGACCCGGGCGACGCCGTAGAGTCGAGAGGGTTCGAACTCGGATCCCGTAACGGCTCCGAGCATTGCGAAAGACAATCTGCCATCGGTGCGTCCGGTCAGCTTCGATGCACCGATAATCGGATCCGCCGATCCAATTCGCCGCGTGTAGAGTAGAGAGCTTCCGTGGTCCAGCCTAAAATCCAGCGTCTGGGCGCCCTCCTCAAAAAACGGGCGGCGCTCCCGGAAGAACGTCTCGAACGCCGACAGATTGAGTTCGGCAGGATCTGCGTCAACCTGGCCAAAGTCCGGATTGAAGGTTGCGTCGAGCGTGACGTTGGAACTGATGCCCAACTTGAGATCTGCTCCGAAGTCGAAATCTCTTTCCGAAACGCGTTTCCCCGGCTCTCCTTCCTCGGTCATGACCTGCGAAACCGAATATGGGGTTAGCTGGATGTTGCGACGAGAACGCAGGCTCTCGAGCCCCTGTAGCTCGCCGTACTTCGCAACCACGCCTCCCTGACGCTCGGTTCTGGGTACAAGCGCCCACTCAAGGGTTTCTCCGGTTCTCGGGATGACTCTGCGGAAGTTCAAACCCCAGGTTTGAACTTCCGCCTCCGAAAATCGAAGCATCGAGTACGGAATACGCATTTCGACGATCCATCCGTCCGATACGACCCGGGCGGCAGAGTCCCAGACGGCGTCCCAGGACGGGTTCAGCTCCCGGGTCGTGACGCCGTCCATCTGTACTCCGGCGGCATTGACACCGAACGTATAGGCCGATTTTCGATTCAAATACGAGTCAATCGAGACGAAGAACCAGTCCGCCCGGTTAAAAGAGTCCCTGCGGCCTAGCGTCTGCCAGATTCGGGCCGCTTCGGTGTCGTGCAGGTATGCGCTTACAAATATCGAATTTTTGCCGTAGAGCACGCGAACGCTGGTCCTCTGCGACGGAGGCGCACCTTCGTCGGGCTCATACTGAAGAAAGCCCGTGGCGACAGGCGCTTCCTGCCAGTCGAGTTCGTTGAGGACGGCATCTATGTTGATGGACCGATTTGTTCGGTGGGCAACGAGAATCCTGACATCGCCGTCATCGTCATTTCCACCGCCCACAAACGGGCCCCAAAATAACAATACGGATAGAAATACGGCAACCGGGGTCATAAATGTTGAATAAAAGTCTGAACTTTACATCAATACAAAGTACGAAGAAGTATCGGAATCCGAGTAGGAACGTCTTAGAACTCCTGAGATTTTCCTTGACATACTCCCCGCGGCTGAAGCCGGACGCTCTCTTGGGTTATTACCCGTAAATTCCATATTAGACGCCGTTGACAGGACATTCATTCCATGATGGATACGTATCTGGTCCTAGCATCCGAGGCCCGCGCTGAGTTAAAAGTGAAGGGGTCCCGGTTTATCGCCGTGGCTATCCCTGTAAAGAATCAAAAGCAGGCTGACGACGCCATTCGGCAGATCCGCAAGCGGGACTACGGTGCGACCCACCACTCAACGGCCTACCGACTCGGCTCAAACGCGGATGTGTTTCGATTCAATGACGATGGGGAGCCCGCCGGATCGGCGGGTAAACCGATTCTAAGACAGATCGAGAGGCGCGAACTAACCAATACGCTCGTTGTCGTGACAAGATACTTCGGAGGCACGAAGCTGGGGACCGCAGGGCTGATCCGAGCTTACGGAGATGCCGCTTCGCTGGCCCTCGACCAGGCGAGGATTCAGAAGGTCATCAACCGGACAAGGGTCTCGGTATCTTTCGACTATGCAGATACGTCGCCTGCGATGCACACGATTAAACGGTTCGACGCTAAAATCGAATCGACCCGCTACGGCGATCAAACTCGCATCCGACTCGCTGTTCGCACCTCATCAAAGAGATGATTTCGTCGCGAGGTTCAAGGATGCGCTCTCAGGCCGATGCGTAGTCGATGTGAGTCTGCCCAACGACGAGATGCGCGATTTCTCATCGGCCGACTAACGGGCCAGATTCAAAGCCTCGACGGCCAGGGCGTCGACACGATTGTTGAGTGCATCGTCTGCATGTCCTTTCACCTTTACGAACGTCACCTCGTGTTCGTCCATTAGATCGAGCAGATCTTCCCACAGATCACGGTTCTTAACCGGCTTCTTACTCGCCGTTTTCCATCCGCGTCTCAACCAGTTCTGAATCCATCCGTGGTTGAAGGCATTCGCGACGTAGGCACTATCGGTGCGGACTGAAACACGGCACGGCTTCTTGAGTGCACGGAGAGACTCGACAACGGCACGCAGTTCCATTCGGTTGTTGGTCGTCGCCCGCTCGGCTCCGGAGACGACTTTCTCGTGGGGTCCGAACAGGACTATCCCTGCCCATCCGCCCGGCCCCGGATTGCCGCTACAGGCGCCGTCGGTATAAATCGTTACCTGTTTCAATTCAGGTATATTCCTCCACGTGGGTCGTCGCGTTGATGAGGGGAATGCGGACGAAGGTTATTAAATTTTTCGGACAGGTGGAACGAATTCCGGGCGAAGTGCCTCTGTAGTTGGGATTCGATCGTTCGAGCATCATCGCAAGGCCGATAAAAGAATGAAATTCGTCGATTACGTCACAATAAGCGTTCGTAGCGGGAAGGGAGGCGCAGGCGCCGTCTCTTTCCGAAGGGAAAAGTACGCGCCCAGAGGAGGACCCGACGGCGGCGACGGTGGCGAAGGCGGATCAGTCATGCTGCAGGGAGATCGTCAACTCTACACGCTGCTGGATCTTCGTTATAACAGACACCATTTCGCAGAAAACGGAAAGCGTGGGGCCGGATCGAACAAGACGGGGAAGGACGGTGACTCTATAATCCTGCGAGTGCCGGTAGGTACGCTTGCAAAGGACTCGGATTCCGGGGAGATCATCGCCGAGGTTCTGGAAGAAGGCCCTCCCATACCACTGGTCATCGGAGGTCGCGGCGGGAAGGGGAACGACTTTTTCAAGACGGCGACAAGGCGGACGCCGAGATTCGCGCAGCCGGGTGAGCCGGGAGAGGAGCGGGATATCGCCCTGGAATTGAAACTGATGGCTGACGTAGGGCTGGTTGGATTTCCGAACGCGGGAAAGAGTACGCTTGTCGCGTCGCTCTCTGCGGCGCGGCCTAAAATCGCCGATTATCCGTTTACTACGCTGGCGCCATCGCTCGGCGTCGTATCGGCCGGTGACTATCAGTCGTTCGTTATAGCCGATATACCCGGGATCATCGAAGGAGCACACGAGGGAAAGGGCCTCGGAATTCGGTTTTTAAAACATATCGAGCGGAATGCGATGTTGCTTTTAATGATACCGTCGACTACGGAAGATGTCCGTGCAGAATATGAGACGCTGCTGGCCGAGTTGGAGGCTTTCAATCCCCGAATGCTTGAAAAACCGAGGGCGGTGGTAATTTCGAAAATGGACCTGATATCACCCGACGAGCGAGAGTCATTTCAGGCCGATGCCCGGAGAGATCTCGGCGATACGGAAACGATTTTCGCAATCAGCGCTGTAGCGCGCACGGGTCTGGACGAGTTGCGAATGGAGCTCTGGAGACGGATAGAGAAAGCCAGGTCATTCGACGCCGGATGATCTGAAGGGGTGGACCAATTGAGGGAGACAGAAGAACTCCGGGCAAGGATCGCGCTCGCCGGAGCCTCCGGAGTAGGGCCGCTGCGGACGGGAGCGTTACTGCGACGATTTCGCTCCGCCGGCAACGTTTTGCGGGCGACCGATCGTGCCCTCAGATCAGTCGAAAACATTGGGCACTCCACGATCAAGGAGCTGCGTGCGGCCGCCGAATGTCCGGCGCTGAGTGACGAACACGACTGTGCGCTGGCACAAGGATATAGCCTTATCAGCGTTGTGGACGGTACATATCCAGACCTGCTCGCACAGATCTACGATCCGCCCGCCCTCATATGGGTGGACGGACTCTCGGCGAAGCTGAGCAACCCCTGTATTGCCATCGTGGGAACAAGACGAGCTACGGCTGCCGGCAAAAGCACGGCCTACGCCCTGGCATACGAGTTCGCAGTGAGGGGCTTTACTATCGTCAGTGGACTCGCATACGGAATAGACAGAATGGCCCACGAAGGGGCGCTGGATGCAGGCGGAAACACCATTGCCGTTCTCGGCTCAGGGCTGAACAACGTGTATCCGAGGCTGCACCGGCGTTTGGCAGAACGAACGGCGAAACAGGGAGCCGTCATATCTGAATTTTCGCTCCAAGCGGAGCCTGACCCCGGTCATTTTCCCAGGCGTAATCGCATCGTGAGTGGACTCTCTCTGGCCACGATCATCGTCGAGGCCCACGAGCGCGGCGGAGCGCTGATTACGGCTCGCCTTGCGCTCGATCAGAACAGGGAAGTGTATGCTGTACCCGGACCTATCGGAAGTTCTGCTTCGGAGGGCACCAATCGACTCATTCAAAACGGTGCCGCACAACTTCTTATGAGTGTGGATGATGTAGTCCGGGACCTGCGCTTTGCACCGGAAAAAGATGACGAGATTGGTTCTGTCGACGGCTTAACGGCCCTGGGAGCCGAAGACGGGGAGATTCTCGACCACCTCTCGGTCCAGCCACGTCATGTCGACGACTTGAGCGAGACATTATCGCTGGACATCTCCGTACTGCTTGTCCGACTTATACATCTGGAGTGCGCGGGCCTGATCAGACAACTGCCCGGAAAATATTACGTGAGTCTGCGATCTGGCGAGCGGGATGGAAAAGTATGAGTCCGGCGCTCGCCGAGTTATGCAAATCGACACAAAAAAAGCAAGCCCGATCCCCCACCTGGACCGGGCTTGCTAGAGGTGCTATCCATCAGAGGAGAG
>JACZYK010000341.1 GCA_022571135.1 Bacteroidota bacterium | reverse complement strand
CCGAAGCGCTGTATCAGCTGGGCCACATTCTGGAGACGTACAAGCAGGACTACGTCGCCGCCGTCGAACGCTACCGCAGCCTGCTGATCGACTACGCCCAGTCGTCCTGGTCGGCCCGCGGCGCCCAACGGTTGCAGCGCATCCTGGCCACCGTAGTCGAACTGGCGGTCGAGGGGGCGGTCCTCAGTGGAGCGTCTCCGTACGAGGGGATGCGGGGATCCGGGATTCCTCGATATCGGCAAGAACAGATCATCTGGTGGATGATTCGAAACGGGTACCTGGAAGCGGGTTCGCCTGTCGCTCCATAATCAGCCTGTCGAGTATCTGGTCGTAGAGACTGACATACAGATTGGGATCGTCGATGTACTCTTCCATCGATTTCATAAACGCCTGTTCATCGAGGCCGTGGGACGCCAGGATCGAGTCGCGCAGGGGCTTTCCGGCCGATAATGCGTCTGTGGCGTCGGGTCCAAGACTGTCCGACAGCACGTTCAGCTGAAACTCTGCGTCGGCCAGGTAAAAATCCGAGATGACGTGGGCCAGCGTGGAGTCGGGGATGGAATTCGCGGGGCTCGAAGGATCAATGCATCCGGTGGACAAGAATAGAATCGCTCCTAACAGCGCCGGCGAGAATGACGGCTGCAATGCCTGCCGATCGCGCATGGTTGTATCCGATCGAGAGTGATGGATCGACGACTACCGACGCGTCTACACTCCCCCACGTCGACTTTCGTCTTCCTGCGTACGGAATGTATGGGCTATGGCCTCCATATGCCTCAGAAACTCTCGCTTGGCGAAGTTGGGAGCGAATACCATTCCGTCGACGATATAGATTCTTCTGGATTCCTGATCGTAGAACGAGTAGTTCAGAAAGGCGCCACCCATTCCATACTCGATCTCGTTGCCGTTCCCGTCCGGGCCGACCATGTGCCACAGGCCACGCGTTTCATACCCGAATCGGCCGAGAAAATCGATGTTCTCTGTCTGAAGTTCGCGCCGGAAATCAATGGCGACATAGCCGCCGAGATTGCCTGTGATCCACTGGCGCGTAATTCGCTCACGAGCCTCGTAAATCCATTTGGGAGTCAGGCTGGCAGGGCTCGCGCCATCGACATAGTACACGAACAGGCTGCGCCAGGAGTCTGCGTTCACAACGCGCCGCAACCAGACAAAGTTGGTCGTGTCGATCGCCGTGTAATAGTCGTGCTGGACGTTTACAGCGAATCCGTGTCGATCCAGAAGGGCTTTCTCGATTTCCGGCTGGCGCCCCCTGTCGAACATATCCCGGGTTACCCGTTCCCGTGTGATTTTGTTGAACGCATACCGGAGATCCTCACCCGATTCGGCCAACTGGTTTCGCAGGGCTTCCTCCGTGTTCGCAAAAATGTAGAAGACCTGCTGGTTTCTGCGCCAGAGATCGCGCCTGGAAACCATTGCATTATCTCCGGCCATCACGGCTTCGAACGCCTCTTCGTCCAGCAGACTCCTCAGAAAGGCGGCCTCCGAAGTCGAGTCGGAGAGGGGGGCGGCGAAGACGATGTTTTTCTGTTTCTGAATGGTCTTGAGAAAGCTCTGAGACGACACCGATATCTGCCGGAGCGAAAATAGCCGCTCGGGAGCGGGCAGCGTTCCGATCCACGGCGAAAGCTCCTCTCTCAGCACGTCCCCAAGCGCCCCTTGCCATCTGCTGGAATCGATGACTACGATGATCTCGCCCTCCTTGCCGATCGCATTCGGGCGGTACTGGAAGGTTTCACACCCCATCACCGTGCACAGCGCGGCAATCGGAACAATCCGCGGAATCAGGGATCGGAAGTAGGTCGAAGATGGATTCGCTGTCTCTGGCATGATACTGCTCAGGCCGTCGGCGGAAAAGCTACTGAACACTTGTTACCCGTTTTTCAGTTCATACACGAACGACCTCACGCGATCGGTTCGCTGCGACAGGGATGCGCCGTCGTCCTTCCATAATGCATCCAATTCTCGAATCAGTGCTGAACCTACGATACAACCGTCCGTGTGTTCGCTGAACCTTCTGAAATCATCGTGCGACGAAATGCCGAAGCCCACCAGGAGCGGATTCCTGCGAACTAGTTTTCTGGCCCGTTCAAGGTAGTTCGAAACCGCGAGGGATGCGTCGATTCGGGTACCCGTAAGCCCCGTTATCGAAACGGCGTACACAAAGCCCTGCGCCAACTCATCTATCTCGCGAATACGGTCATCCGGCGATGTTGGAGCGATCAGGAATATCAGATCGATCTCGTTCGAGCGGGCTTGCTCGCTTAGCAGCGACGCTTCCTCCGGGGGAAGGTCCGGAATTATGACGGCATCCACTCCAGAACGGCGTGATGCTTTGAAAAAGTCGCTTAC
>JACZYK010000052.1 GCA_022571135.1 Bacteroidota bacterium | reverse complement strand
CGGATCTTCGTCCGTACTTCTGGAGCAGGCAGGGATCGAGCACGCGCACATCCTGATCGCGGTGACCGCGGTCGACGAGGTGAATATCATCGCATGCATGCTGGCCGATCGGATGGGGGTCGAGACGAAGGTGGCGCGAATTCGCTCGGATGAATTGTCCCGTTCGCAATCGGTCCTGAACAAGTCGGACTTCGGAATCGATCTGGTGATTTACCCCGAGGAGACTGCTGCAGCGGAGGTTTCCCGACTGATCAGGCGAGCAAGCGCCACAGATGTTCTGCCGCTTGCCGACGGACGGTTGAATTTATTGGGACTGCGCCTGGATGCGGATGCTCCCGTGCTGGGCCGCAAGTTCCGGGACGTCATGCGGGAGCATGAAGAACTGCGCTTCAGAGTGATGGCCATAACCCGTGGGATTCGTACGATCCTTCCCGGCGGCGACGAGACTTTCCGAAAGAACGACCAGATTTTTCTGCTGGCCCGCCCGAAAGATATCCCCCACGTGCTGGAGATCATGGGCAAGAGCGACACGAGGATCGACGACGTGATGATTCTCGGCGGTTCGGATATAGGAGCCAAGGTGGCCCTCGAACTAAGCGGGGAAAAGAACAAGCACGTCAAGCTTGTGGAGCCCGACCGAGACCGGGCGGAATTCCTGGCCGAGTCGCTCAAGGATGTACTCGTGATCCACGGAGAGGCGACGGATATCGATCTCCTGATTACCGAAGGCCTCAGCGATATGGATGCATTTGTGGCCGTAACCGACGACGAAGAATCGAATCTTGTCACATGCCTTCTCGCAAAGCATCTCAAGGTTCGCAAGACGGTGGCCCTCCTGTCCAAGAGTGCCTATATCCCGATATCCCAGTCGATCGGACTGGATGCAGCCGTTAACAAGAAGATGGCCATTTCGAGGGAAATCATGCGTTTCTTGAGGGGGAAACATGTGCGCAGTGTGGCCACGGTACATGGAATGGACGCGGAAATTCTCGAAATCGAGGCCGAACCGCGTTCACCGATTACGCGGGACGTGCTGATGAACCTGAAAATTCCTGCGGGCATGCTGGTGGGCGCCGTCATGCACAAGAAAGGTGCGGATGTTGCCACCGGTCTCACAAAAATAGAACCCGGGGACCGGGCGTACGTATTCGTTCAGCCCAACGTAATCGAGGCCGCTGAAAGGATGTTTTCCAAGCCTTAGAGAAGGAATAATTGACATACTCCCCTCGGCTGATAACGGGGGATTTCTCGGATCACAGGTCTGTAATCTGATCACCAGCCCTCGGTAGGAAATGGTTCTGAATCTTCGAATCGTGTTCGGAACGCTTGGTCTTCTCGTCATATTTCTCGGGGTGGCCCTGCTTCTACCGGCCGGCGTCGGACTGTTCTACGGAGAGGCTGCATGGCTGGACTTCGCGGTTACGGCAGGTGCTGCTCTGGTCGGCGGCGCAGTCGCCTGGAGGTACCTGTCGAGAACGGATCAGGAACTCAGAATCCGGGAAGGCTTCGTAATCGTAGCGCTGGCGTGGATCGTGCTATCGCTGATCGGGGCGATTCCATTTGTCACAACAGGTACACTTTCCTCTTACACGGACGCTTTTTTTGAGACGATGAGCGGCTTCACCACAACGGGAGCCACCATTCTGGGGGGAGGAGGTAATCCTGAAATCGAGGCGTTACCTCACGCCATACTGATCTGGCGAAGCCTTACACAGTGGCTCGGAGGAATGGGAATAATCGTACTTACGCTCGCCATTCTTCCGCTGCTCGGCGTCGGTGGAATGCAGCTGTACAGAGCGGAAGTACCCGGGCCGGCGGCGGACAAGCTCACACCACGCGTTCAGGAGACGGCAAAGAGGCTATGGTTGATCTACGTGGGAATTACGATTGTTGAGGTTATGGCGCTGCTGCCGGCGATGAGCTTGTTCGATGCGGTGAATCATGCATTTGCCACCATGGCCACCGGTGGATTCTCGACTCGGAACGGGTCGATCGGGACCTTCGATTCCGGATACGTCGAATGGATAATAACGCTGTTCATGTTGCTTGCTGGGATGAACTTCGCTCTACACTTCCGTCTTCTGAGGGGGAACACGATTACCGTATTCAAGGATACGGAGCTTCGTGTCTTTTTCGGAATCGTACTGACCGCTACGATTCTGATTACTCTTGCCGTGTGGTCTCCGCTCAGCGGACTTTTTTCCCCAGTCGGATCAGTAGAGTCCGGAGTGACCTATGCAGGATTTGGTGAGGCCCTGCGATACGGGGCCTTCCAGGCGACCAGCATCATTACGACGACCGGTTTCGGCACAGCCGATTACCAAGCCTGGTCTACGCTCGCAGTCGGGATCATTTTCATCTGTTTCTTTATCGGCGGGATGGGAGGATCCACGGGAGGCGGCGTGAAAGTGATCCGTCACGTTCTGATGTTTAAGAATTCGTTCAAGGAGATCAAGCAGCTTATCCACCCACAGGCCATCATGCCGATCCGCTTGAACGACCGAGTGGTCTCTCAGGAGGTCATGAGAAACGTCCTCTCGTTTATCGTTCTCTATCTGGGACTGATCGGCGTGGGCACTCTGACGATGGCGTTCCTGGGACTCGACATCCTGTCCGCTCTGGGTGCAACAATATCGAGCGTCGGAAACATCGGACCGGCGTTCGGATCGTTGGGTCCAACCGAGAATTACGCACACATCCCGTTTATCGGGAAGTGGGTGCTTTCTTTTCTGATGCTGGCAGGCCGCCTGGAAATATTCACTGTCATCATCCTGTTCGTGCCCTCGTTCTGGAGGAGATAGTGTTCAAGGCCGTTCGACCCCCTCGCCCGACGGTATTTATTTCAGTTGTCCGGAAGAATTGACGTAAGGGAGATATTCCAAATGTCATCCGTAACATTATGAGACAGATTTGCGTTCCGGCATGCACTTTGCGGTGGTCCACGGTACGACCTTGCAACTCAACTCGGAACGGTACAATGGAAACGCATGAGTATCTCAGAAAGAAGATGCGCAGGATGCCCGGAGGGGTCCTCGCATGGAACCGTACGCTCTTCTCCTCGTCCGGACAGTGGGACGCGGGTGACCTGATCGACGCCGCCGTGGATATCGCCTGGGATTCGTTCTACCCGGATAGGATGCACGAACGCCCGTCCATAGAGATTCGTCGTTCGGGCGGCTTCATCGTCTTCAGACGAAGCAATGTCCCAGTTGAGGACCTGCTCTGGAGAGCAGCGTAGCCAGATAGAATTCTCTACTCGGCATGTTGGCTTCCTTGCTTGGAATCTTTTTACCCATCGCTGAAATCCCGGTGGCAGAAGTAGTGCAGTACAAATTTCATTTTGTGTGCCTTCTGCGGACCGAAGCCGGGTAGCTCGAGTAATCTTTTCTGAACGACCGTAAAATCTGCGCCGTCGTTCCACATGTTCGAAGCTTCTCCATCGTACTTGTCTGCAACGATTCTCGCCACGCCCCGCGTCTGGTCGGCCATCTTGTTCGGAAAACGATGCACAGCCGGCTTTTGAGTAAATAGACGCCGTAGCTCATCCTCATCCGTTCCGGCAATCAGCTTCATGTCCAGGTGTCCCAGCCTGTTTCTGAGACGGTGTGGCCCCGTGAACGCGTATTCAGCTCGCACTCGTTGGTCGTAGAGCATTCCCAGGAGCGCGGCGTTGGCGTTTTCTCTCAGATAGTTGTCCGCCTCCTCATCGCCCGTCATCGTACCCTCGTTTCGAAATCGGTCCATCATCCGAACGAGACCTCCTTCGAGATCACCATAATCGATGAGAGTTTCTGGCAGCACGGTTCGAGACATAGCAAAGAATAGGATTATGACCGTAGGATCGGTACGCAAGAGCGCGTCAATCGATGGTCGAACGACGTTTCCACTTAGGGCCCTCCGGCGTATCCATTACTTCAACTCCCAGAGCGCTCAGTTCATCCCTTATTTCGTCGGCCCGGACGAAATTATTCCCTTCTCGGGCAGCAGTGCGCTCGACGAGCAGGAATTCTACCTGCTTCGCGAACGTATCCTCCTGCTCGCTGGAATCAACAACCTCTCGGTCATGGTACACGATTCCCAGAAGTGCATTCGTTCGATCGAGCCACCGCTGGGCCGCCCGGGCAGACGCACCGTTCAGTCGCCCGGCCGAGAAGATCTCTTTAACTCCTTCGAGCGTGGCTGCCATCGCATCCGGTGTGTTCAGGTTGTCGAGCATGGCCGAAAGAGCTCTGTCGAATAACGGTTCGAGCTTTCCCACTAGCACGTCTTTTCCGGGACAATTCGCCTCCAGAGCACCAGATACGAGATCGAGCGCTTCCTTCATTCGTTCTCGGTGACGGATGCTTGCACGCAGCGTGTTGAACGTGAAGTTGAAAGGCTTGCGATAATAGCCTGCCAAAAGGGTAAGGCGCAGAGCGAGCGGATCTATTCCTTTACCACCTTCCGACTCGGGGAGCACCAGATCCCGGACCGTATAATAGTTTCCGCGGCTCTTGGACATTTTATCCCCTTCGACCTGCAGGAACCGAGTGTGGACCCAGTGTTTTGCGAATTGCTTGCCCGTAAGGCTCTCCGATTGTGCGATTTCGCATTCGTGGTGAGGGAATATGAGGTCTTCGCCACCCGCATGAAGGTCGATTTCTTCTCCCAGATACGTCATCGACATGACCGAACATTCGATATGCCAGCCCGGGAATCCCCACCCCCATGGGCTGAACCACTGCATCAGATGACTCTCGTCCTTCTTCCACAGGGCAAAATCGCGAGGATCCCTCTTCTCCGGATCGACAACCACATCCCGGACGGATTGCTCCAGATCCTGCGCTTCCGTGTTGCCTGAAAGATTGCCATAAGCAGGGAAGCTCGCGACGGAGAAATACACACCCCGACTCGTCTCGTAAGCGTGTCCGGAAGCCAGGAGCTGTTCGACGGCACGGATCTGCTCGGGCATGTGCTCGGTTGCCCGCGGCTGGACGGTTGGTTCGAGCAGGTTGAGATGCTGCCAGTCTTCAAGCAAGACGTCGGAGTAATACCTGGCCAGATCCCAGATATTGGCAAAACGCTCCCCCTCTTTTGACTGAAGAGCGTGGACCATTCGGTCCTCACCCGAAGGATCCATAAGATCGTCGTCCGTTAAATGTCCAACATCCGTAATATTCGTTGCATACGTGACTTTCCATCCGATCGACAGAGCCGTCCGGTATATGAGATCGGCGGTGAGGAATGACCGGAAATTTCCGATGTGGGCGTACGAATAGACCGTCGGCCCACAGGAGTAGAATCGCAGGTGTCCGGGCTCGAGCAGCTGAAGGGGCTCGACGGATCGGGTGAGCGTGTTGAAAAGTTTGAATTCCTTGTTCACTGGAACGAAGTTAAAGGAGCGAGTCTGGAGAACCGGCAAACGTCGTCGGCTCAATCGTGTTCGGACGGAAATTCAGGTTTCGTGGAATGGATGGCAAATTCATTCGTCAAAGAAATAGTCTAACGGATGAGGTTTTCGAAATGGGAATTACGAAAAGTCTGTTTTCTCCTCGTTTTTTGGTGATAGCACTGCTGGCAGGGGTTACAGGAGTCGCCCAGGCGCAGCGCGGCGGATTCTCGCCCGAACAGATGAAGGAGCGTCAACTCGTGCAGGTCGAGGAGACGGCCAAAGCATTGAAGCTCTCCGACGAACAGTTGCCTGAGTACATGGAGATTGTCACGGCAAGTGTGGAAAAGCGGATGGAACTGATCACGTCCATGCGGGGCGGTGGCGGTTTTCTGGGGATGCGTGAAAAGATGCAGGAGATCGAGGGGGAGACCACGAAGGCGCTACTGGAGGTTCTGACCGAAGAGCAGATGGAGCAATACAAAGAAATCCTGGCGAGCCGTCCCCGAAGAGGTAGGCGCAGGCAAGGCTAGAGTGGATGACCGTTACGCTGTCAAATAAAATTGCAATCTGGCCTGTCGGAATATCGACCGGATTTATATTTCGGACTCAGAGTGCACGTGAGTCTCCTCGACTCGTATCGAGAGAATCAATGGACGTTGTTCTGATCGGGGAGACGATGGGTGGCAGCGAGCGAGCGTTCCGCATTCTCGTTGAGCGTTATCAGGATTCGATTGTCCATACGGTGACGGGTATGCTCGGAGAAACCCAGGAAGTTGACGATACCGTTCAGGAGGTCTTCATCAGGTTTCATGCGGCGCTGAGCACGTTTCGCGCCGAAGCTTCCGTCAAGACATTTCTGACGCGGATCGCCATCAATCGGAGTCTCGACATTCTGCGCCGGCGCAAACGCAGATATCTCGTTTCGTGGGATAAGGAGGTATCGGGAGACGTCGAATCGCCTGATGCGAACCCCGACGAGTCCGTCATCGAGAGCGAAGAGCGGCTTCGTCTGCGGCGGATGGTCGACAGACTCTCTCCCAGACATCGTGCGGTGGTGGTACTTCGCATTATTGACGGCCTGTCGACTAAGGAGACCGCAGAAGTGCTGGCGATACCTTACGGGACCGTGCTGTCTCGTCTCAAACGCGCTCTGACGAAACTCAAAGAACATCTGGGGGACGAATTCGTGGCTGCGAATGCAGGACAGGTCGAAACGGACCCGATCAAGCGGGACCACTCGAACGAAGCGTTCAAATCGGAGTAGGTACAACATGCAGAAATCAGACCCATATCGAGAGGGGGAAGTGCTTTTCGGCGCTGATTCCGAAGACCTGAGAAGTGATGTGCAATTGGCACATCTTCAGGACGCGCTACGATCGATGGTTGCCGGCGAGAGCCAACTCGTCCGTCACCAGCATCTAACGGACCAGATTGTCCTGGCAGTTCGCCCCTCCGAGAGGCGGATCACCACTTTCGACGATTTGTGGTCGGGCTTGCTCGTTTCCTGGTTCCGGCCCGTCATGATCCTCGGAATGTTGCTCATCGGGCTCCTGGCGGTTTATAACGCCACCCAGGGCCGACAGGGGATATTGGAGCGCTCGACAACCGAGCGCATGCTCGGACTCCACAACGTAACCGTCGTGTCGCTGTACGACAGTGACCTGGCATCCATTTCAAAGTAGACGACGCTCATGAATACTCGAACCAAATCGGCGTTCGTTCTGTTGGCTACGCTCGCGATCGGCATCGCCATCGGCGTCATGGCGTGGAGTGCCGTTCACAACATGCAGTTGGAGCGTACCCGCTCTCTGCGAAGTAGGGGAGCGCTGGAAGACGTTATCGTGGGCGCCATCGGTCCGCTTGCTTCTGAAAAAGAGGAGAGGATTCGCGAGATCATTGGCGGGGTTGCAGACGAACTAAATGATCTGTTCCGGCAGGCTTACGAAGCGCGCACCCATAAACTGGACTCGATGCGCCAACAACTCAATGAAATTCTCTCCGACGAGGAACAGGCCAAGCTGGATGCGTGGAGCGACAGGAACAGACGATCGGCGCGACAGAGCGGCCGAAGAGACTCATCTGCACAGTCGCATGGGCGAAGAGGCTCATCTGAACACAATGGCGGACGCGAAAACGCGTCCGCAAATTAGGGAGGGGTACAATATATCTCTTGTAACTCCCGTATTTACAGCACTTTATAGGTGATATTTTCGTGCAGGGACGACGGTCGGTGTGACGGTATTGTCTGTTCAATTCAAATCCCATAAATCCCGCTTACAGTCCCTGGTTCACTACTGTGTGGCGTTATTCCACATGTAATCCGCGTGCCAGTTGCAGATCTGTCTGAACTCGTTCATCACCAGCGGGTTCGTTTCCGAAGCTTCGGCGTATATGGTGTCCTGCAGGTTAAGGAGCGTCTTGTGATCGGCACCGCTGAACGCCTCCAGCCGACGAAAAATACCGCCGGACCGATGGGCGAAAAAGCCCCAGGTGGCGATGTGGCCCTGGTCCAAATGTTTCTGGTAAATGGGCGCCAGTACTTCTTCAAAGATCTCGTCGCTCCGGCTCTCCCTTGACCGATCACACGCGCATTACGTCGCGAGCACCGCCGGACCGATCGGCACAACCGGGTTCCCCTGGGAATTGGCTATGCCGATCCAGATGTAGTCGTCGTGGCCGGGACAGATCGACTGTAGTTCGGCCACCGCGTCGGCGTGCCGGACTCTAAACTCTTCATAGATCCTATCGCGCGCGTCCATCATGCGACCGAGGTCCGTGCCCGACAACCTCAGGAGACGACGCCAGGATCCACCATGTAAGTGCGACAACCAGATCCATCCTGTGAGATCCCCCGCGTCGATGTATTTCTGCACGATCGGCCCGAGATCTTCTCGCACGATCTCGTCAGCTCAGGCTTCCTGCGCCATGTCGCAGCGCAAATATTGACTGAACAGGATTGGTAGCGTGCTGTCCTGCGCCGCGACTGACGATGCGATCAGCATCATACCTACGGCGATTCCGATACGTTTCATGATGGCCTCCATGGGTCCTGGGTAGTGGAGGAATGGGCTAGTAGCATCCAAAATATTTATAAAAAAACGGTAGGAACACATGCTTTTGGACGCGGCCGCTGACTAGATAACCAAGATTATTGTTGGCGACAATAGTCGTCTCAGCGTCGCGAAGGGAGTTTTATTCGGATACAGCGGTGCCGAATTCATCGCCAGGTTCACTGGATGATGACCCGATCGATACGCTCAGGTCCGAACAACCGGGCTGGAACTACGACGGATCTCCCACACGAAATGGGAGAGTTCGTCGAGTATGAGTCGGTCCATTGCCAGACGAACCGCCGCGGTGGATCCCGGCATCGAAAAGACAAGCATATCCCGGAATACGCCGGCTGTCGCCCTAGAAAGCATCGCGGGGGGGCCGATGTCTTCGTAAGAGATCACCCTGAAGAGTTCACCGAATCCAGGTATGGTCTTCTCGAGCATGGACGCGATCGCTTCGTAGGTCGAATCGCGTTTGCTTATTCCCGTTCCTCCGTTGATCAGGACTACATCCAGACCGTCGGCAGCATACTGTTCCAGCAGCGCCCTTATCTGCTCGGGTTCGTCGCGTACGATCTGATATTCCCGGACTTCGTGGCCGGCACGCTTGAGCCCGTCCAGGATATACGCTCCGCTCGTATCTGTTTCCTCCGTACGCGTGTCGCTGCATGTGACGACTGCGCACCGGGCTTTCATATTCTTCGAAATCTCTCTGTGGTCGGAGTGGCTCATACGCTCTCTAGCGGCGGTGCAATCTCATGGCTACTTGTTCCAATCATTTCCAGACTCTCATCCATTTCGTCTGTCTCCTCGCCGTACCAGAGAGGAGGATCATGGCCATGTCCGCCCCACGGGTTGCATCTTGAGATCCTGTGAATCGAGAGGATCATACCCTTAATCGCCCCGAATTGTCTCAGTGCCTCGACGGCATATTCCGAGCAAGTCGGAGTGAACCTGCACGCCGATCCGAGATGAGGAGAGAGGACGAGCTGGTAAACCCGTACCAGTCCTATCAGTGCTTTTCGCGGAAAGCGGACGATCGCCATCAGCATCGTTTCAACAGTTCGAACACTTGAATCCACGCTTGAAATGCCGAACGTGTCGCATGTTTCATGAGGTGTTATGCAGCGGTGTACGGATCTGTTCAGGTAAGCACCTCGCCTGCGACGACGACGCCATGCCGACCGAACATATTAGTAAGCTCCTGCATCACCTCGTCCGTCGGATCGATCACTTTTGACCGACTCAGCAGTAGTTGAGGCCGAGGCGCCTGCCGCGACAACAGGTCGAAATAGAGTTTACATGTCCCACGGTTGTTGTCGAAAAGCCTCGACAGGGCTTCGACCTGTTCCTCCGTCAATAAATCGGCATCTATTCTGACCGTGAGCGATTTTACCATCTGAGAGCGCACTTTCCACATGGGAGTAATGTCGCTAGCGAGCACTTTCAGCGTGCCCCCACGCAGTTCGACGCTGCCGTGGACGAGGACGATCTCATCGACGTTCAGGTAGCGCTGGACGCGATCATATGTGTTCGAGAAGCAGACGATCTCGGCCTGGCCGGAGAAGTCCTCGAACTGTGCAAATGCATAGGGTCGGCCCGATTTGTTGGTGCGGTGCTTGACGTCGGTAATGATCCCGCAGAAGGTGTGCTGGGGACGCTTGGCGTGATATCCGTTGCCGCTTCCGTCCTCCGGGTTCTCGTCAACGAGACGCTCCGCCTCGGAGATCTGCGCGGAAGCAAACGCTCTGACTTCGGGAAGATAGGCCTCGAGCGGATGGCCGGAGACATAGATTCCCACCGACTCCCGCTCCTCCTTCAGAAGGCGCGCCCGCGGCCATGGTTCGACGACCGGAAGACTGGGCTCCAAGGTCGCCGCTCCGTCGCCACTCGCTCCGAAGAGAGAGCTCTGTCCGGCCGCGAGATCAGCCTGGATTTTCTGGGCGTAGTGCATCGCAGCATCCGCCGCCTGCGTCAACTGGGCTCGGTGTCCTTCCAACTCGTCCAGTGCTCCGGCCCGGGCCAGACACTCGACCGCTTTCTTGTTTACCGAACGCGTATCCAGAAGCCTGGCGAAGGCGAAGATGGAGGTAAATGTACCTCCGGGCTCACGGGCTTTGACGATGCACTCGATGGCTCCCTGACCGACTCCCTTTATGGCGCCCAGTCCAAAGCGGATGCGTCCGTTTTCAACAGTGAAATGTGCCTGGCTCCTGTTCACCGACGGCGGCAGCAGGTCGATTCCCATATGGCGGGCGTCTTCGAGGATGACGGACAGTTTTTTCGTATCGCCCATGTCGCTGGTCATCGCGGCCGCCATGAACTGAGCCGGATAGTGCGTCTTCAGATAGGCCGTCTGATAGGCGATAATCGAGTAGGCGGCCGCGTGGGACTTGTTAAAACCGTATCCGGCAAACTTGGCCATGAGATCGAAAACCTCGTTGGCTGTTTTTTCGTCCACTCCCTTGGCCGCGGCGCCCTCAACAAAGATGCTCCGCTGTTTGACCATCTCCGCCTGCTTTTTCTTGCCCATGGCTCGCCTCAGAAGGTCGGCGCCGCCGAGTGTGTAGCCGCCCATCACCCGTGCCATCTGGATCACTTGTTCCTGATACACCGGGATGCCGAATGTCGGCTTCAAGATGGGTTCGAGCATTTCGTGTGGGTACGAAACCTCCTCCTCGCCGTGTTTTCTGGCTATGTAGACCGGAATATTGTCCATCGGACCGGGCCGATAGAGGGCGTTCATCGCGATGAGGTCATCGATCGACGTGGGCCGCAGCTTCCTGAGCCATTCCCGCATACCGCTGGACTCGAATTGAAAGATGGCCACCGTATTTCCTTTTTGGAAAAGCTCGTACGTGGGGGCGTCATCGATCGGGATGGCGTCCAGATCGATGTTTTCATGGTGGCTCTCGCGAATCAGTTTCAGCGTATCGTCGAGAACCGTGAGCGTCTTGAGCCCCAGGAAGTCCATCTTCAGCAGGCCGAACGATTCGACCCACTTGCCGTCATACTGGGTAGTCATTACGTCGTCGTCACCCGACTTGCCTTTCGCCACAGAAACCGGCACGTAGTCGCTGACATTCCCGGGAGCGATGATGACTCCAGCGGCGTGTACTCCCGTGTGGCGAGCCGAACCCTCAAGCACTTTGGCGTAGTGCATCAGGTTTCTGATCCGCTCGTTTGGATCGTTGAGCAGTTTTCGGAACGCCGGGACCTCCGCGATGGCCATGTCGAGCGAGACCTTCGGTCCTTCCGGGATCAGTTTTGCGATGCGATCAGCTTCTGGAAGCGGGATACCCAGAACGCGGGATACGTCGCGAATGACGGATCGCGCCCCCATGGT
>JACZYK010000340.1 GCA_022571135.1 Bacteroidota bacterium | reverse complement strand
GCATGATGGGCGCCGTTGCGACCGTCGGTGGATCGGCAAGCGTACAGACGGAGCAGCTGGTCTTCGACCTGTTTCTGGAGCCGCAGGAAGGTCTGGCAACGAAAGACCTCTCAGACGTGCTGCGGGGCGCGATCGCCGCTGTCAGTCTGATGGAAAACGCTCCGCAGGAACTCTTCGATATCCTGCGCGGAATAGAGATTTCGGATGAAGAGAATCGCGTGCGCGCACACCTGTCGATCACGAGAGAGGATGTGCAGTCGATTCTGCTTCTGATCCAGGATCGAATCGAGAGGAAGGCCCGAAGCAGGGATCCATAATTCGCGCCCGACTTTCGCGACGCGTCCGGGTTCGCATGTCCCGGTACCCTAAAAATCAATCTGGAAATGCTCTACAGATCCGTTCAGGATATCGATTTCGAAATCTCCGAACTACCTCGGCTCCCGACGCCTTCGCGAGTTCTCATGACGACCCCGGACCACTTCGACGTCCAATACGTGATCAATCCCCATATGGCCGGTAATCTGGGCACGGTTGACGCAAAAGCAGCCATGCGGCAGTGGGAGTCCGTCAAGTCGACCTATTCGGACATGGGACTGGACGTTCAGACGGTTTCCGGCCAGGCGGGCCTCCCGGATATGGTCTTCTGCGCCAATCAGACGTTGCCCTACTTGGACCATAGAACGGGTGTCAGAGGCGTTTTTCTGAGTAATATGTACGCAGACGAGCGCAGCGCGGAGGTCGATTTTTACGCGCAGTTTTTCAGGGGCGAGGGTTACGAAACGAGAGCCATTCGGGCGAACATCGAGCGGAAGTTCGAGGGGATGGGGGATGCAATCTGGCACCCGGGAAAACAGCTCCTGTGGGGAGGCTTCGGCTTCCGGACCGACGAAGAGGTCTACCACCAGATCTCCGACACACTCGACGTGCCGGTCGTCCTTCTGTACTTGGACGATCCTGATTTCTATCACCTCGACACGTGCCTGAGCGTACTGGACGAGAGAACGGCCCTCATCTTTCCAGGCGCCTTCGAGCCGGACGGGCTTGCGCTGTTCCGGCGCCTCTTCGCCAGAGTCCTGGAAGCCCCGGAGGATGAGTCTCGGTCGTTGTTCGCGTGCAACGCCCACTGTCCGGACTCGCGCCACGTCATCATCCAGAAAGGATGCAGTCGGACGAACGCGCTTCTGCGCGACGCCGGTTTCGAAACGATCGAAGTCGAAACGGACGAGTACCTGAAAGCCGGCGGATCGGTTTTCTGCATGAAGCAGATGTTCTGGTAGACGGCTTGGAGGCGTGGGCGCTACCGAACCGGGATGCAGCGACGCTCGAATGCGCGCCGAGTTGTCCGATCGAGCTTAACGAAGCGTGTAGGCGGCGCTGAAGAAGACATGCCGCGTGGCGGCCGGAAAGAACTGCGGACCGACCGCGCCGACGTTTCCATATGTCAGAACGCGCTCGTCGAGGACGTTGTTAACGTCCACACCCAACCTGAGCCCGGCAAACGCAGACGCGGGCGAGAACGCATACCGGACCGACGCGTCCACGAGAATGAACGAATCGATGACGAGATCGTCCGATGCGAAGCCGTCCGGTTGCATGCCACCGCCGTTGTCAGTGTACTGTCGCCCTACCAGACTTGCGTGCAGGTTTACGACGAAACCTGCACGCGAGTACGTCACGCCCAGATTGC
The DNA here is from genome assembly GCA_022571135.1 of Bacteroidota bacterium. Lineage (GTDB taxonomy): Bacteria > Bacteroidota > Rhodothermia > Rhodothermales > UBA10348 > JACZYK01. The sequence goes on along the minus strand of JACZYK010000340.1, from coordinate 709 downwards.
CGCTTCTGTCAGGGAATCCTGCGATTGGATTCCCGTCCCGCGAGACCAGAACGGTGGAAAAATCCGGCAAGTAAACATACTCCTCGAACGATTCGAACCGGTTCCTGCTCAGCGTGAAATTGCCTTCGACGTCCAGACCGGGAGCCAGGCGGACTGCTCCTGCGAGTTCGATCCCGACATGACGCGTGTGATCGGCGTTGCCCGTGCGCGGTACGCCGAACTGATCCAGGCCGCCCGACGGTACTATTTCATCTCGAAAATCCATGTAGAATACGTTGGCCGAGACCCGGTAATGCGCCTTATTGACGAGAATTCCCAGTTCGACATCGATCAGGCGCTCGGCCTCCACGTTCGGATTGTCGGTATCGACTGATCCATCCGCATCGACTGCGAAGGCGGGCGTAAATCCGGCGCCGGCTTCCTCGCCATCGTAGAGCGACTTCATTCTGGGCTCCCGGTTGGCGAGCGCGATACTGACGTAGGCGGAAACGGGTTGCTCCGGGTTATAGGTAACCCCTATTCTGGGATTCAGGAACAGGTAGGGCTTCCTGAAATGATTCCCGAAGAAGGCCTCGTCATAAACCCGGTACTGCCGGAGGGTCAATTGCAGGTCAGCCTGAATCGCCCAGCGATCGGTTGGCCTCGCCAGAGTGGATCCGTAAACGGCTGCTATCGCCTTTTCACCCCGGAACGAGTAAACCCGCTTGTC
>JACZYK010000339.1 GCA_022571135.1 Bacteroidota bacterium | reverse complement strand
GGACAACGGTCGCCTGCGCGTGGGCAGTATCGGGCCCGAACACAGCCATCAGGGTCACCAGAACTGAGACGACCGCCGTTGCTCTCATCTTGCCTCTCTCAAAGAAGCTGCCGCACACGTGCAGCATTCCTGCCCGCGCCGACACACGCGATCCGGACTCCGGGACTACGGAGAGCCATACGCCGTCAAGGATGTATGGAGACCGACTGCAAAGATCTCGCAGGGGTAAAGTCCTCGGATCCGACAGGTTCGGATTCGTGGGGAACACGCGTCCGGTTCCGGTAAATGAATAGTCGTCGACGGGACAGGCAGACTCAGCTATTCTCAGGTCGATGACGGGCCGGGTGCCCGGCGTTCGTGAGGATGCAATTCCGGCAGCCGGTCCCTCAAAGTTTTGCGAGGCCAAAAGGCCCGCCCGAGTCGGTACGGAGCGGGTATAAGAATACACATACCAGTCGCCCCGCTCTTCCTCGAAGTCTCTTCTCTCAGATGAGGTTACAATAACAAACCCGGGCGGAGCACGATTGCCCCCCTTGTCGACGTACGTACGCTCACCCGGAAGCTCGCGGCTTACACCGATCAAAATACCTGAACCAGGTATAGGTATTCCATCTTCATACTGCTGAAAGAAGATGCGCCTGCCGCCCGATGGGGTGTCTTGGTGGCGTACGTATTTGATGTTACCCGTCAGTCCCAGAAGTTCTCTTTGTTCATGGATGAAAGCCTCAGCGACGCGCGCAGGAGTACCGAATGGACCGGGGAGCCTTAGCCCTGCCATCATCGCCAGAGACCCCGAACCGTCGTCCCACCGGAGATAGGCATTCGGAAAAGAATCCGCGACCGTACGGCGCGCCCGATGCGCCTCGATATTCGTCGTCTGGGCCCCGAGAGATATCGCATAACTCAGAGAGAACAGAAAGAGAGATATTAATCGCGCGCGCTTCATGGTGAATGATACCATTAACATATACGCGGCTTATTGTCAAGGAAGAACAGGGTTTATACGTTTGCGCGAAATGCTTTCTTCAGATTCGCTCACCTCAAGAATCGTGTGGTTTTGATATATCAATGAAATGGCACTTATTTTTCATGTTATTGAAATATGTCGATGGTGTCGACACATAGTTGGTTCTAATCATGTGATCGAATACGAGTCAGTGGATCTGGTACCGATTCACCCAGTCATCTTAAAATCATGAATAAGCCCACTCTCTTGCTCGCCATTCTGCTATTCCTGCCCACGATTGTGGCCACGGCGCAGCAGCAGATGGAGATCGCCTACGGAGACAGGATCGCGGAGCTGACGACGGACGAGCGGTTTCTGAACGAGATGGTCGATCACCTTCCGGACTCGGAGACCGTTGCGTCTCCGCTCGACTATTTCGGGACGATTATCGGCGATCCGGGCGGGCTTCACTATACGAGCGAGATATACGGATACCTGCGTGCGCTCGCCGAGGCCTCGCCACGCGTACAGGTTCGGACCACCGGGTGGACGGAGGAGAACCGCGAGATGATCGAAGTGATCGTCACGAGCATGCATCTGATGGAAAACCTCGATACATATCGAGGTTACCTCAACCGACTCGCGGATCCTCGCACACTGACCGACGAAGAGGCGGAGGAGATCATCGAAAAAGCCAGGCCGATATATTATATCATCGCGGGATTGCATTCCCCGGAGACGGGCAGTCCCGAGATGGTCATGGAACTGGCCTACCGCCTGGCGGTGTCGGACTCGCCCATGATCGAAGCGATCCGGGATCAGGTCATATTCATTTTTACGCCGGTTGCCGAGCCCGACGGCCGGGATCGCGTCGTCGACACGTATCGGTACGCCGAGAAAACGATGACATCGGGCCGCCTCTGACATACTGGGGGGCGTACGTTGCGCACGACAACAACCGCGATGGATTCGGGCTATCACTTGCGCTTACCAGAAATATTCTGGCGTCATTCCTGTACTGGAAGCCCCAGGTAATGCACGATCTGCACGAATCGGTCTCCTATCTCTATACCTCTACCGGGCTCGGGCCATACAACGAGTACATCGATCCGATCACCATCGACGAGTGGCACAACCTGGCCTACGAGGAGGTGAGTGAGCTGACCCGGAGAAACATGCCGGGCGTCTGGACCCATGCGTTCTACAACGGCTGGGCGGCCAACTACCTGATATGGATGGCCAACACCCGCAACAGCATCGGTCGATTCTACGAGACATTCGGGAATTCGCTTCCCGGCACGTACGAGCGAAAACTGACGGACCGGCAGACTTCCCGTGAATGGTACCGCCCGAATCCACCGCTCGAAAAAGTGCAGTGGTCGCTGCGAAACAATACGAACTACATGCAGAGCGGCGTGCTCGTGGCGCTCAAGTACATGGCGGACAACGCGCATCGGTTCGTTGAAAA
>JACZYK010000338.1 GCA_022571135.1 Bacteroidota bacterium | reverse complement strand
ACGGGATATCCCGGCTCACGCCTCATCTTCGAACTCGTATCCGTTTGACACCCTCAGCTCGACCGGACACACGCCAAGTCTCAGTCCTCATCTTCCACCAAGTGTCTATTTGACACGTCTCTGGCACAGTCCTGAGACAGTTAATGTGGATCACCAGGCGGCAAGGAGTTCCTTTCATTCGACGAGAAACCATCGAAACAGGCCGTTCTGGTCTATTATGGGCACATCCGATGGCTGGCACGATATTCGAAATAGCCCAGGACGTAGACAAAACGCCGAAAGGGGAATTACCATGCAGACCAGCTCTAGCTCCGACCAATCGTCAGCAACAATTCACCCCCTGCACAGCAGGAGTGTCGTCGACGAGGCAGACCATCAGACCATACTGCATCGAAGAGATGTCAGCCGGCATAAGAACAGGAATCGATGGTCCTGGGCGTGTCGATCACTGGTCGGCAGAAGGTTTTTTCAGGTCCTCTCGCCGGATACCGGATACTTACCCAGGCCCGGGGACGTTGTCCTGGCCGAGGTATTGTCCGTGGGAAAAGAAACGCATGTTCTGACAGCCACCAACGAACCTTTTCACCTCTACGTGGGAGACGTGGTTGTGGGTTTGATCGGGCACGCTGGAATCGGTCGAGAGTCCGTATCGATGGTGGAGACCGATGAACTCGAATTGGTATCGAAAGAGGGCCTGGTCGGAAAGATTCAGATCGGAATGCGAAAGGACGCCACCCGCATCTCGATCAGGGCCTACCTGGGCGACGCGAACGGAACCCGAATAAACCTCAAGGATCTGCTGTTTCAGCCGACTCGAAGGCGAACCCTGCTTCCTCCCATTCTGTTTGTGGTGGGGACGGCATCCGACGAAAACCAGTCTGCCGACACCGCGGCGCTGCTGAACTCCCTGAAACGACGCGGCCTCAAAACCGTAGTCTGCCGCTTAACGGGCATGTCCTCGAATATGGATCTGCAGGAGCTCCTCTCGTCTGCCGCCTCCGGAGTCAGAGATCTGAGCGACTACGGATTCCCATCGACACACGGGTGCCGCCCCGTAGAACTCGCACAGCTTTTTTACACGCAGCTCGCTGACGTTTCTGATTGTGGGCCCGATCTGATCGTTGTGCAACTCTCCGACGGAATACTAAACCCCCAGACGCGACTGATACTAGGAGAAGCGGCGAGTATAAACAGCGTCGCCGGAGTTGTGCTGTCCGCGTCCTGCTCCCTATCGGCGCTCTGCGGCGTCGAAATCCTCGAACAGCTTGGACTCAGTGTAGCCGCCGTCCGGTGTCGGAATATGGACGCCGAAAGGATGAAGCGGGAGATCGGGTTGATGCGTTCCGACCTGGCCGTTTGCGATGCGGACGGTACGGTTGAGGACGCCTCGGACGCGGTCATGCATCACATATCTTTACAGTGGTTACCGCTCGGTAGCAGAGTCCTGATGCATAGCCGGGCCGATGAACAGGGTATTCGCGGCGAACCCATCTCAGCGGCCGATGCAGCTTGACGTTCGAATTGCAGTCCACAGATTCGACCGATCCGGCCTGCTCGAAGGCCCCCGGTCTTGAGCTCCGCGTCGTTTCCATTCAGCGTTCTCCAGCCGAAGTGGGTGATGAAGATGAAGCAGATGAACGGTGCCAGGAAAGATGCCCGCACGGCCTCCATCTCAGATTCCTGCCAGACTGACCGTCTCAAAGTCGATGATGGCTCCCTTTAGAGGTGGCATAACGGATCCGCCCAGTATGGCTATGATGAGGTCGGCGGCGCCCAGTTTGGCGTCCACTCCAATGCTATGAAGAGCAATCCGATAGATGGTTGGAAACAATAGCGACATGCGCGCCGAGATGCCGACCAGGCAACACAGGCCCAGCCCGATCGTCGCGTAGTGGATGATGACCGTCCAGCACATGATCTGAGCGCTGACGTAGAAAAGCTGCGCAATGACCCCTCGACGTACCGTTTACTGTGAAGCAGTCTGCGCAGCGTGGCGCGTATGTCCAGCGAGTGATTTCGTTCTCAGAAGGCATACGGGTCCGCGCGATTACGGTGAAGACGACGAGAGTGATCGTCACGTAAGGTGTGCGGACCACGGCGAGATCCGACGCCGTCACCCCCAGGAGCTGCTCGGCGCCCATGGCTCCGCGGTCGGGGCCGTGGCAGGATTAAGGCGCGAGAGAATCAACTGCTGCGCGACAAACATGCCGAGGAGCGCTCCGACTGCGTAGAGACCGAGGCCTACAAGGATCCCGGCTTTGTAAGAGTAACGCTTGATGAACAAGGCGGCCGGAAACGCCATCGCGAAGATCGCGAACAGGTGAATCAGCACCAACACAGCGCGCAGCTGAGGCCACACGGTCTTTTGAAAGGTCTCCATGTACGCGGCGCTTACCCCGGCGAGACGAAGCTCGCCGC
>JACZYK010000337.1 GCA_022571135.1 Bacteroidota bacterium | reverse complement strand
CCCTGACGGAAGTCGTCGGCAAGCTCCAGCCCAAGTCCCGGCCTGTCAGTCATGACGATCTGGCCTTCTGTAATCTCGAACCCGGGAACGGACCAGGACAGTGTCGGCTTGCCTGCATGACGCGAACGAAAGGTCCGGTCGAAGTCGAGATCGTTGAATATTGATGCCCACTGGCAGATGGGACCGGTAGAACATCCCATTTTTTGAAGCGTGTATACATCATCCCACCCGGAATCGATAAGAACGCACTAATCTGTGAGGAGCTGCCGTGCAGCTGAAAATCGGCCAGGAAGTCGACGGCTACCGCATTGAAAAGGTACTGGGCTCCGGAGGCATGGGCATTGTCTATAAGGCAATAGACATCGCGCTGGCTCGTCCTGTGGCCTTGAAGGTCATCCAGCAATCGCTTACCGAGGATGTCCGCTTTGCCCATCGATTTCAGTCAGAAGCTCGACTCCTCGCCCAGGTAAACAGTCCGAATATCGTCGGTGTGCATGCGTTCCGTCAGACCGAGCACGGCGTTTTTATTGTCATGGAATACGTCGACGGACGGGACCTTTCCGAAATTCTCAAGGACGGACCCATGCCTCCAGACCGGGTGGTTGAAATTGTCCGCCAGACGCTCATGGCTCTCGATAAGGCGCACAGCGCAGGAGTCGTCCATCGAGACATCAAGCCTCATAATGTCATGATAACCGGCTCCGATTCGGTGAAAGTGACGGACTTTGGCCTCGCAAAGATGAAGGGCCCCGACATGATGAGTACAATGACTCAGGGCATCATCGGAACGCTGTTTTACATGTCACCCGAACAGGTGCGGGGCGAACCTGCAGACTTTCGCTCCGACTTGTGGGCTGTCGGCGTAATGCTCTACGAAATGCTCGTTGGCGAGAGGCCGTTCGATGCGGGACAAGAGGCGGCCGTACTGTACTCGATCATGAACCTTGCGGTACAGATTCCGCCGGCCGCCCTGAAAAAAATGCCGGTCGGTCTGGATCGTGTCATCCTGAAGGCGCTTGAGAAAAATGCGGACGATCGATATCAAAGCGCTTCCGATATGCTGGCAGACATTGAATCGTGCCTTTCAGAAGCCGAACCTTCGGTGGCGGCAGTTACCGTCCCAGGCGCGCCATCATTCTCTGCCAAAAAACTGGCCGGAGTCAGTCTGGGGATTCTGGCGGCTGCCTCCGTCTTGTTCGGAATCTGGACATTGATCGGATCAGACGTCTCGAACGGTATCGCAAACGGGCCTTCAACGGCTTCCACCCTTCCCACGATCCGAACGCAGCCGGACGGAGCTACAGGCCAGGTAAACGGCCGTGAACTCGGACAGACTCCTCTGGCGCAGGCCACGAATGGATCCGGATTTGTGGATGGGGAAACAGGCGAACAATTAGGAAACGAGCCACCCTCATCTCCTCCGAGGCAGACCTCGACCTCGGTCACGCTGAACCTCGAAGTCCATCCGGAGGGCACCGTATCGATTGACGATGGAGCTGTGCGACAACCCGGCCCGATAACCGTGGATGAAGGCTGGCACACGATAAAATGTCAATCTTCCACGTACGGGGAGATCGAGCGTAGGATCGAAATCGTGCCCGGTGAGACGCTGACGTCGACTTGCTATTTCGAGGGGAAGGTCAACGTTGTGCATCTCGGGTCCGACTGGGGAAGCGTCTGGATCGACGGCGTCAATCAAAACAGACAAACTCCCGCCGAATTAGAAATGGGACCAGGCACTTACCTTATCGAAGTCCGAAGATTCGGATATGATGTATCGGGGCCGACCGATTCGACCGTTGTTGCTCCGTCGTTCGATCGACAGGAGGTACACATGCTCATTTTCGAGCTATCAAAGCAGTAGTAGAACAGGTGTATATCATGAATAAAATTCATTCAGATAAAATCTCGAGTAGATATTTACGACCCATCTCGATCGTTCTGCTTCTTGGAATCCTTGCGACCGCACCGCTTTTCGCCCAGTCCACAGATGATGCTATCGCTGCCTACGAATCGGCAGATTTCGACAGAGCCCTCGAATTGTTCGGTGCCATAACGGCAGACGAATCGTTCGGCCGAGATGCGCTGATGACGGCTTTTCGCTATTTGGGTAGGATTTACGTCGCCCGGCAAATGGAAGAAGAGGCGCTGGAGGCCATTCGCAGCGGTACCACCTGTCTTCTGGAGATCTCCGCCGGTGTGCAGGGCTACGCGCCGCACCTGGAACGCACGGGCCTGCGGCTGGTGCTGGCGGAGAACTTCAACGATGTGGACGAGGCACGGCTAAGGGAGGGGGTGTTCGAGTACCAGGAAAGCCGGCTGGAGGAGGGGCTGGAGCGGAGTGCGAATCTGATCGAAAAGTGGCATGGCGCGGCCGAGGGCCGGGTGTCCTGTTTCATGGCTCCCCACGCTCCGGAG
>JACZYK010000051.1:8135-11979 GCA_022571135.1 Bacteroidota bacterium | reverse complement strand
TCGGGATCGAATCCATTGGCTCGTTACCGCGATGTACATTCAACTCATAGGATTTGTGGGTTCTCTGGTCGCCTACTTTTCGGGGGAGGCCATGGAAGAACAAAGCGAGGGAGTCCCGATCGTTGAAGAACTCGTTCACCAGCACGAAGATATGGCGCTCGTCGCAGTGTGGCTGATCGGCGTCTCGATCGTCAGTATGTTCGCAACCCGATTTTTCAGCAACCGCGACACGACCCATCCGGGTACCCGTCTGAGAATTCGTCTCCTGGTATCCATTCTGGCCGTTTCAGCCGCGCTTATCGTCGCCTGGACGGCTCGAATCGGGGCCACCATGGTATGGGGTGTCTCTCCTTGATGTCCTGATTCGTGGACATTAAGCGGTGTGAAAGGGCGCCAATTCTGCTCTATTTCTACCCCTCGCGGTTCGATTTCCGTTGGATATGGTGGCTTTCTTTTCGTGGCACAGGATTGTCTGTACGATTCCCTTAAGGGTCCGGCAAGCAGGCTAAATAATTGAGCTACGAAATGGAGGTGAGTCATGAGGATTAGGCTGAATGGACTTCGGATCCTGAGCATGGTGCTTGCCATACTCGTACTCCTGATCGCTGCTACCCCGGAATATGCACTGGCGCAACGAAGTAGAACTGATCGGGGCAAACGTGTATCCAAAAGGACGGAGCGGGTTGTGACTCCGAGGAAGAAGGCTTCGGCCGGGAAGTCGGCAACGCTGAGGAGAAGGAGTGGTGATCGAAGCGCTAACCGGGCGACGCAGAGTCGCTCTGCTCGGGGCCGATCTACGCCGGCGACGCAGAGTCGCTCCGCTCGGGGCCGATCTACGCCGGCGATGTCGTCGCAGGACCGCGCGACGCAGAGTCGCTCGCGTCTCTATATCGCGTCCGCTCGCAGTTTTCCGAAGCCGCACAGAACGTACAGGGCGACGCATGCCTATCGATACTACCCCAAACTCCGATGGTATCCGCAAAAGACGCTTCGTATTCGCTGGCCACGCATTCATCTGCATATCTCGTGGCCGTGGGTGATTCGTTCCAGGCGGCACTGGGCGCCGCATTATCGGTACCGTCAGGTCGTGTACGTCCAGACGCGCTGGGGCAGCCGTCAACGCACGTCCCGCGTAGAGCTCGAGACGCATTTCAGCCACGAGCTACGCTATGCGGACGATCAGAAAGCGGAACTGGACATTTTCATAGAGCAGATCGACATCTACTACGAGGGACGCTATATCGGTAAGGTAGAGCGGGTTCCGGAGAGTCTGGGCAGGGTTCGAGCTACGGTTTACAGGGATGGCGGCGTCCATTTCGACCGCGACATATTCGTCCTGGGTGATCCCTTCGCTGGATTCGAGTTGATCAGCACCAAACACTATAACGGATTCGTAATGGATGAATTTCGCGATTCCGACGGATATCGCGCCGGACGTCTGGATCTGAACAGACGACGCGTATCGAGGATCAGTCGTTCGCGGCTGTTCAACCCCTTCGACGCATCGGGATATTTCCCGATTTCGGTTCTGCCCGAGAATGAAGGATGGCTATGGGATTTCGGGGCGGACGCAATGAGTGCCGCGACGGATAACTACGACACCTACTATGGTTATGAGTCGGACGGACGCCATGAAACCAGCTCCTATGGGGCGGATCCCCTTCGGTTCGAAAGCGAGCTGAGTTTTCGTACGCAAGCGGGCGCCGACGTCTACTTGAGGAGGGAGTCTCAAATACAGCGTGTCGAATAACGGACCCTGGCAACACGATGCGCTGTATGGCGTCGCTTCGCCGAAAGGGGGAGCGGCGCCTTTTATGGTCTCGACTTCTCCGTAATTTATCGAATCGGAGTCCTCGAAAAGGAAATTTTTGGAAACCCTCGCCGCGACATTCGGGTTGGAGGACACGTCTCTGGCGGAATCGGTGTTCGCTCGATCATATGATTGAGAGTTTGATATACGTCTGGCACGATCGCCTTCTGGACGAACAACATTCCTGTACAGCGTACGAACAATCATCGAACAGAAAATAGTCGGTTGAGTCCGCAGCGAAATATCGTGAGTAATGGGGATCAGTTGACGGAGCGAGAGCGCGTCATCCTGCGACTGGTTGTCAAAAATTTTATCGATACGGCCGGTCCGGTCGGATCGAAGTTTCTTTCCGATCGCTTCAAGTTGGGATTAAGCTCTGCCTCGATTCGCAGTACCATGAACGACCTGGAGGCAAAGGGTTTTCTGGACCATCCGTATACGTCCGCCGGACGGGTTCCGACTCATCTCGGGTATCGAGCATTCGTAGATCATTTGATGGAATCGGCTGTGCTATCGCCCGAGGTCAGTCAACTGATGAAGACGCAGATTGTCGATGTCGTGGATGATTCTGAGGCTTTGTTCAGGGAAAGTTCGAGACTGCTGGCGCATCTGGCCCGTCTTCTCGGTGTCGTGCTCAGTCCCCAGCTGACATCCGGTGTGTTGGAGAGGCTGGAGATCGTACCGGTCTCGTCCGATCGCGTAATGTTCATTATCAGCGTCGAGGGTGGCCTGTTCCGAACGATCGTTCTCCATGTGTCCTCTGGACTGCGGAGAGAGAAGCTTGAACGTCTGGTCGAACTGTTGAATGAGCGTCTCGTGGGCTTGACCCTTGACGAAATTAGAAGGACGTGCGTGCCTCGAGTCTATGACCTCAAAGACGAGGAAACCGGGATTGTTCAGCTTATTCTGGATGAATCTTCACTACTATTCAGTGATTCCCCGGAGGGTCGTACCGTTGAGGTCGGCGGCACCAGGCATATCCTTGCTCAGCCTGAGTTTGCCGAACCGAAAAGGATCAGACAACTTTTGGAGCTTCTGGATGACGACTCCTCCGTTGTTCGCCTGCTAGAGGACGCCGATGCGACGGAAACGCAGGCTCCGGGACGCGCCCGCGTGTTTATCGGAAAGTGTTCGACCGGAGAGGATTCGGACGACTCACCGGGGTCCAGTCTGTCTGTGGTGACTGCTCCTTACCGGAGAAGTAACCTGCGAGGAACCATCGGCGTTATCGGGCCCGTGCGGATGAATTATGCGCGCGTCATCGCTCTCGTTCAGGGCATAGCCATGCTGATGAGTTGGCCGGGCATCGGTGGCGATGCATCTCACCAGGCCTGAAGAGTGCCAACTCCCGGTCGATATCATCTGAATAATGTTTAAAGGATCCATCACAACCCATTACGGATGACGAGAAGAGAAGAAAAAATATCGGCTGCCGCCGAAAATGACATCGATGAAAGTGCGACCTCCGATCGCGCAGAGGCAAAGGCCACCAGTACGCTCGAAGAGGTTTCTGAGCAGATGGACGGGGAGACGGCCGATATCGTCGTGCAGGCCATCGATGAACTGGCCGACCGCTCGGCTGAAATCGAGAAACTGAAAAAGGAACTCGATCAGGTAACGGATAAGTGGAAGCGACAGGCCGCTGATTTCCAGAATTACCGGCGCAGGACGGAGCAGGAAAAGGAGCAGATGGTCTCGTTTGGCAAGGCCATGGTCATCCAACAGTTGTTGGACGTCGTCGATGATTTCGAGCGCTCGCTCGAGGCTACGGAGCAGACGGAAAAGAACGGAGGCACAGAAGGCGTTTCCACTTACGAATCCCTCAAGAGCGGCGTTGAGTTGGTCTATCAGAAATTGATGGATGAACTGAAAAAGATGGATGTAGTACCTATTGAAGCGCTCGGGCAGCCATTCGACGAAGATTTCCACGAGGCACTGATGCAACCGCCGGGTGCAGACGGCGAGGAACCCGGTATCATTGTGAGCGAGATACAACGCGGATATAGAATGGGAGACCGCGTGTTCCGGCACTCG
>JACZYK010000051.1:0-8125 GCA_022571135.1 Bacteroidota bacterium | reverse complement strand
ATGATCCCGGACGCGGCGCGCATTCGGCGACAGCTCGCGGGCCGTCTGGCAGAGATGGACCGGCCAGAGGATTCGGCCGACGAACTCAAGCGGTCATATCGGAAGCTGGCGCTGAAGCACCATCCCGACCGCAATCCGGGCGATAAGGAAGCAGAAGAGAAGTTCAAAGAAGCCGCAGAGGCTTACGAGATTCTTTCCGATACACAGAAGCGGCAGAGATACGATCGGTTCGGGCACGCCGGAGTGCGCGGCAACGGAGCCGGAGCCGGCGCCGGATTTCAGGATATCAACGATATTTTCAGCGCCTTCAGTGACATATTCGGAAGCGGGGGAAGCATTTTCGACGAAGTGTTCGGTGGTCGCGGGCGCAGTCCGAGAAGGCGACGCCAGGGCAGACCCGGTAGCGACCTGCGCATCAAGCTTCCGCTCACGCTCGAAGAGATCGCCGACGGAACCGAGAAAAAAATCAAAGTTCGCAAGTTCATTGCGTGCCAAAGGTGCGACGGGAGGGGTGTTGAAAACGAATCGGACGGCTACGAGACCTGCCGGACCTGTCATGGCGCCGGAGAAGTCAGGCACGTCACGCGCTCCGTATTCGGACAGTTCGTAAACGTGCAACCCTGTCCCACGTGCAGGGGAGAGGGGCGTATTATTCGAAACAAGTGCGAGATGTGTTCCGGTGAAGGGCGCTCGAAAGAAGAGGAGACCATCGGTGTGAATGTCCCGCCGGGAGTCCTTGAGGGGCATTACCTCACCCTCCGAGGGGCTGGAAACGCAGGTATCCGAGGAGGTGAGCCGGGAGATCTTCGGGTCGAGATAGAAGAGGTCGCTCATGAACATTTCTCCAGGGAGGGACTGGATATCTTCTACGAACTGTATCTCTCATTCCCCGAAGCTGCACTTGGAACGGAAATGGAAGTGCCGACGCTGAAGGGTCGTGCCCGCCTTCAAATTGACGCAGGTATACAGTCGGGAAAGATTCTGCGCATGCGCGATCGAGGGATTCCTGATCTGGAAACCGGAAATCGGGGCGATCAGATGGTTCGGATTCATGTCTGGACCCCGCAGCAACTGACTGAAGACGAGAAGGAACTGATGGAGGAATTGAAATCCTCTCCGTCCTTTACTCCCGATCCGTCATCCTACGATGACAATAAATCCTTCTTCAGCCGCGTGAAGGACGTTTTCTCGTAGTGCTTACTTAAATGAGTCAAACCAAGCATCCACGCTTGACCGAGGACGCCTTGCGCCACGGTATGCGACACGTTCCGGCGGTTGTCACCATCGTTACGATCTCGGGTTCGGCCGGCCCGGAGGGAATTACTATCGGATCTTTCGTGAGCCTCTCACTGGACCCTCCCCTGATCTGTTTCAATGTCAACCGTGCGGCGTCCATCCATGATCGTTTCGCCGAGGCATCTCGTTTCATTATCCATGTACTGAGAGAGGGACAGTCCCACCTGTCAGATCGTTTCGCGATCCCGGATCTGTCCGGAGAAGAGCAGTTCCAAGACGTGGACTATGAACTGGACGAGCACGGAACACCGGTGCTTTCTGATGCGCTCGTCACGTTCTATTGCAGCCGTTCTGATATCCAACCCGGGGGAGATCATTCCATCGTCATCGGGACCGTTGATCGCGTCGAAGAGGGGAGCCCCGGACGACCGGTCGTGTACCATCAGCGAGCCTATCACGGCGTCGGAGAAAGGGTAGCCGAGCGGGCCTGAACAATTATCGACTGTTTCGGCTTGGCAAACCGTATTGATCATCAAGAAGCTCTCCGGCTGCACCGGTACCGAAAAAGGCGAAATCGTATCGAACCGGATCACTCGGGTTCATAACTCGGCAGGCCTGTGTCAATTCCACTGCGGCCTTCCAATCATTAGATTTACGCCTCAGAAGGCCTACCCGCCTGGCCTGGCGCCCGGAGTGTACATCCAGAGGAAGAATCAGCTGTCTGGGTTGAATTGCAGTCCAGATACCCAGGTCAACCGGTCCCGGACGTACCATCCAACGGAAATAGAGATTTAGACGCTTGCAAGCGCTTCCGGTAGAAGGTCGGGCAAGATGCTTGCGCATCCGGGTCGGCATCTCCGGGACGATGGACAGCAGCGTGTCACCGAGTCCCTGCAGGGCATGCTCGATTGTTGGCGCGCCAGGCGTCAGAAACGACGCACTGAGCTTTTCGATCGATCCGAACGCGCGAAGAACATCACGAAGCGCTTTGCTCAGCCAGACAGCGTCTGATTCGTTAAACGTACGGTGGACAAATCCGGAAAAGCGCGACGCATCCCGATACTCATCAAAATGGAAAATGAAATCGGCCGGTTGGTACCTCATTCTGTCGCAGAGATCTGCAAGGTTGTTGAGCAGGATATCCCGCCGACCCCACGCAAGAAGTGCCGAAAACAGACCTATTATTTCACGGTCAGAGGCGTCATCGAATCCGTGAGGTATCGAAACAGGATCGTTCGCGATGAATTCCTTGCACTCGTAACGATTGACGATTTCGTCCAGATAGGTTTTAAGCGAGGTGAGTGGGCTGTTCATCGAAAGCGCAACGGGGTAGGAACGTCAATTCTTAATTCGCGAAAAGAGTTCGAACGCACGCGCCATGTCTACATTCCCTCCACTGATGACGACGCCCACCTTCTTATCCTCGGCCCGGACCGTACCGTCGAGAAGCGCAGCCAGCGCCAGCGCACCCGTGGGTTCGACAACCAGCTTCATATGCTCCCAGAGGAACAGCATCGAGCGCAAGATCGATTCTTCCGAGACGGTCACCATGTCGTCTACATAGTGACGGATGAGGGGAAACGTGATTTTCCCCAGATAGGGCGTTCGCGCACCGTCGGCGATAGTATCTGGATTATGTACGCTGTGAAGCCGTCCGCTGTGAAAAGACCGCGTCGCGTCGTCCGCCGCGTCCGGCTCGACTCCGATGATCCGGCAATCCGGATTGATGCTTTTTGCGGATATCGAACACCCGGATAGCAGTCCGCCGCCCCCACAACACACGAGTAATACGTCCAGATCAGGGTTTTCGATGAGGAGTTCGCGACCAACCGTACCCTGACCAGCGACGATGTGCGGGTGATCGTAGGGAGGCAGTATGGGCAGATTCAATTCTTCCGATATCCGAAGAGACAGATCCTCCCTCGTTGTATCGAGCTTATCATACGATATAATGGTCGCACCGTATCGCTCTGTGGCAGCTCGCTTAATCGCCGGGGCGTCACCGGGCATGATGACGGTGACTGGAATTCCGAGCAGACTACCCGATAGAGCGACCGCCTGAGCATGGTTTCCCGACGAAAAAGTCAGGACTCCCTTTTTGCGCTCCGAACCGCTGAACCTGGAGAGCGCGTTATATGCACCTCGAATTTTAAAGGTGCCGGTTCTCTGTAGATTTTCGCACTTCAGGTGAACCGAGCAGCCCGTCATGCTGTCGAGCGTTCGTGAGGTTACGAGAGGCGTCCTGCGGACGACGTCCGCGATCACTTCCGACGCTTCGCAGATGTCCTCGTAAGAGACGGCAAGCATGCCCTCCTCGGCCGTTCCTTCTGAGACCGCGTCTTCCATTGCGGGAGAAGTGGAGAGGCTTCAAATCACCTTAATGATATGAAGCTCTGAAAATTGATTAGTCAGTTTCAGGCTCTGATTCCGGTTCGACCTCGACGACATCCGATTCGATCCGTTCAATTATGATTTCCACATCGCTGACGAGCGCTGCCAGGGCGCCGATAGCAGCCAGAACAGGTGTGAAAAAGATTGCGGCGGTCGCGCCGCCGACACCAACAGATAGCGGGAATTCAAGCAGTGTCCGCCCGTCCTTCCTAATGCTGACCCGGCGAGCGTTACCCTCCTCAATAATCTCTTTGATCTTGTCGACGAGTTGACTGCCCTTGACCTTGATCTCTTCCAGGGAGATTTTTACGCGCTCTGATCCACTCATATTGATTGCCTGCTGAGTCTCTAATTGTACTAATTCTGCTTGCCCGCTCTCGTACGCATCCGGAATATACAGGTTGCGTATTTGACTTTAGACACTCAAACAGAGTAATTGCCGCTCTGTCATTCACAATATCTTCACGTACTAAATACTAAAGAAGATTTTGCTGTCGTCGATACCGCAGTCATAACGGTTTATCCGAAAAGAGCAGGGGCAATTAAATGCTCCATCTGCTAACTAGACAAATGAGGTTCAAAAATGGGTCAGCAGCAACTTCTTCTTCTTGTGCTCGGTATCGTGATCGTCGGTCTGGCGGTCGTAGTTGGTATCCAGGCATTTAGTGAGAATGCAAAAAAGGCCAATGCAGATGCCCTCGTGAACGATGCTATCCGTATCTCCAGTGATCTGCAGGCATGGAAACTCAAGCCGACCGCTTTTGGCGGTGGCGCGGGTGAAACGGACTGGGGAACGGTCGACTTTGACCAGATTGGTTACAAGACTGGTAACAATACTTACAACGTGCCGACGGCGGACGCCGATCAGTACGAAAACCTGAACGGTATTTTTGACTTGGCCCTTGCGGGCTCAAACGCCACGATTACAGCCACGAGCTATTCTGCCGGTACATCGACAGTGCTCAATGTGATTGTTGTTGTCGTATCTGGTGTAACACCGGCCGACATAGCCACAACGATCAACTAGTCCCGGGCGACTACTTACTGATCCTGCTACGCATCGAGCGTAATTGGACCATTGCTAAACGGTGGCCACACGAGAGTGGGGCCACCGTTTTTTTGCATTTGTCTCATTAAGAGATCGCCTTTCCCGTCGATACTCGATCTAAGAGGTCTGTCCTCGCACAGGCCCGTAGAAGCTTCGAACAACCAAAGCAGTCACCATGGGACAACAGCAACTTCTGCTACTCGTTCTGGGCATCGTCATCGTCGCGATTGCGATTTTAGAGGCGCTCACTACGATACCCGAGAAAATGAAGCAGAGTGAGGCCGACAATCTCGTCAACCGCCATCTTGAACTCGCCTCGGCTGCCGTCGCCAGGAAATCGCTGAGAGATCCCTATAACGGAGGAAATACCGAGTACACCGGACTCGACGACGACGGCTTCACGAAGCTCTTTATGGAGAGCACGACGCACCGCGGCACGTTCGGTCTTAACGTTCCATCTGCGTTCAAGCTGGAAATCATGGGAGAGAGTATCCGGTACTCGGCCATCGGCGTCCGCACATCCGTCACGAATTATGACGTGGCCTCGACCGTCGTACGCTTCGATGGCTCCATCACGATAGAGTAATTTCTTAATTCCCAGTTTTATGGCCGTCAAGGAATTCAAATTTACAGGGACCAGCCGGACAGGACAACCCGTGCAGGGCACTGTCTTTGCTTCAACAATGAAGGCGGCGCAGAAAAAGGTGGACGACCTCGCAGAGCGACACGCTTTTCGACCAAGGGTCGTACAGAAACGCCAGACTTTCCTCTATAAAGTCCGTCATACCAACGGCAAGATCATTACTGGCGAACAGAAAGCTTTTTCCGCTGAAGAGGTTCAGTCGGCACTCGAGAAGATGGGGCTCGAGGTCATCCGGGTTCAGAAAAAACTCCTGGAATTTCAAAGGAAGCCGGCGAGTGGAGACATGATCCTTTTCGTTCGTCTGTCGGCGAACCTTCTGAAGGAAAAGCTACCGTTTGACGAAGTGCTCAATCTGCTCGTCAACGATGTTTCGTCGACCAGCCTTAAACAGGTGATCCGGGACCTGAATGCTGATTTGAAGAGCGGTACCGATGCACAACAAGCGTTCATGAAGCACCAGCACACGATGGGTAAATTTACCGCCTACATGCTGGGTATCGCCTCGCAGACGGGTAATATGTCAGAAATCTATGAAGCGACGGCGCGCTTTCTCGAACGTCAGAATGAATTCAGAAAAAGTATCAAGAGCGCCATGGTCACACCGGCGATCACCATGATCGTGCTGGCGATGGTCTTCGTCTGGTACGTTTGGGTCATCTTTCCCGAGACGGCCGGTCTGTTTGAAGGCTTTGGTATCGAGTTGCCGCCGCTAACAACGAAAACCCTGGCGTTCTCGCGCTGGATGGACCTGAATTACGGTTGGGTTCTCCTTGTTTGTGCGGTGGTTTTCGGCGCAATCTTAACCTTCGTGAAATCGAAGAAGGGAATATTCATGATCCACCGGAATCTGATTAGGCTCCCGGTGATTGGAAGCCTGCTTCACAAACTCAACATCGAAATATTCTGCCGCGTATTTGCCGTCCTTTACTCGGGTAGCGGCGACAACATTTCCGTGATCAAGATAGCTGCGGAAGCATGCGGCAATCAATATATAGAGTTTAGGGTGAAG
The DNA here is from genome assembly GCA_022571135.1 of Bacteroidota bacterium. Classification (GTDB taxonomy): domain Bacteria; phylum Bacteroidota; class Rhodothermia; order Rhodothermales; family UBA10348; genus JACZYK01. Next base: position 1,798 of record JACZYK010000051.1, on the reverse strand, counting down.
ACGGTTACCATCCCGATGATGGTCGCTCAGGGTGCAGAACTTGTTCATGCGATGGAGGCTTCAGGCGTGTTCACCGCCATGACGCTGGCCAGATTTCGGGCTGGGTCGGAGACCGGAAATGTTCGGAATGCCGCCCTTCAGATGGCCGAATATTACGAGAAGGAGACTTCGATGAAAATGAAGTCGACGGTTGAGATGATCCAGACATTGGTAGCGGTGATCATCACGATGGCCATCATGGCTCTGACCGTCATTTCGTCTGAAATCGCTCTTATTTCGCCGTCAAGTACCGACTTCATGAAGTTCTAGACGCCGTCGAGGGCAAGCCCGAGTACCATGTCATTACGCATCTTCGACATATCACGCAGGAAACGCGACCGCAGGCGGGCCGGTCGCGGGGATGCATCTCCTCTTGATCCGGCGTCGATTCAGGCTGCGGTCCTGGAAGAAGTGCTGAATGAGCTCACGATGATGTCCGACGATGAGCTCTTCGAGTCTCTCCTGGCTCCCGCATCCGTAGGTTCAAAGGCGAACGCGCCAGAGCGTTCGGACGGATCAGGATCGGATGAGGTACCGGTTAAGGACGATCAAACAGAATCGAAGGACGAAAGACCGACAGTATTTCCGGATGAAGTACACGGACTGATCTCCGGACTGATGGAGGACGCGGCCGTGGCGGACGCCTTCAGCGCTCTGGCCGAAGATGACTTGAGCAGCATTCGCAGTGCGATCTCCGATTTGGGTCTGGATCCGGACGAAATTGAAATTGGCGGCGTTTCCGAAGTCCCGAATTCGCCTGTATCGGGAATCGTGAAGGATGATACGATCCTGTCCCTTCTGCATCACGGAGTCGTCAATATGTCGCAGGTGTTTGAGGCTCTCAGGGGACGCGACGAATCCGAGGATCTGTGGCGCACGCTGGCCGAAAGCGATGGGGTCGACAAAAACCGGATATACGCCGAAGTGGCCCGGTCCAGAGGATATACGGAGTATCCGTACCTCGATGCCGCACCGACACGCGAATTTATCGAGGAGTCCCTCTCGTATCTAGATCGAGAGACCCTGATGGATCTGCTCGACAGAGAATTATTGCCGGTCGATCTCGAGCCGGAAGACGAACCCGGGCGGTTCAAAATGATCATCGTCTCGCATGACCCGATGAGCGAGTCCGTCCAGAGTTTCCTGCAGTCGATCGACCTCAATACGGATGTGCGATTTGCACCCCACCAAGATGTCGAGGAGCGTATCGAACAAGTCCGAACATGGACCGATCCTTCCTCGCGCTTCGGTACTCCAGAAGTCGGAAGCCCGTCGCCTGCCGAGGACGTCGAGACTCAGGTAGATGTAGAATCCGCTCCGGCCGGAACCGATAGAATCGATGTAACCGACGGCGATGACGTCGCCGCTCCTGAAATAAACGTATCCAGGACCGCCTCACCGCGAGCCGGATCGGATGCGCCGCGCGTCGATTCTGTGGCCTCTCGAGATCGCGTGGTCCGTTCGCTTCTAAAGAAGGGAATCATTACCGAAGTCCAGGCACAGGAGGCGGTGTATGTGTCCGAGGCGGAGGGAGGAAAGGACGCCCTCTGGCGTGTCCTAGCTGATACGGCCAGTGTACCCAAAGAAGTCGTTTACGAGGAAGCAGCAACCGTTTACGCGTTCAAACACGAGGAAATCGGTCCCGGACGTCCGGATCACGATTTCGTTCTGCTTACGATGGAAACGATTGCCGAGTCACACAAGGACGAGATGCTCGAACTGCTTCTCATCCCGTTCGAGCACGCTCTGGATTACGAGA
>JACZYK010000336.1 GCA_022571135.1 Bacteroidota bacterium | reverse complement strand
AAGAACCGCGCCCAGCTTTTGTCCAAGCGCTGAATGACATCCTGCACAGCCTGTGCATCGAGCCGCTGCCAGAATACCTTACGCTTACGGAGCTTTGCTATATGCTTCATCAATCGGTTCTTCCCGAGGTGCTTCCCATACATTCGGTAGTACCTGTTCTGCAGAGCAAGGCAATGGTTCCAGATCGACGCTCCTACATGAATCCTCTTTACAAGCTGCTTGTCGCGCTTCGAGCGATAGAGGCGATATTTAAACGTCCGTCTCATACATTTAAATTAAGCTCAGGGTATGACCACGTTGTGTCATGGGCCTCCCCGAATTCATCCCCGCGACTAAAGTCGGGGGCTATCTTTTTCAGTCGGTCTTTAAGCAGTACTTGTATGGGCGAATATAACCGATCGGCGCAATTGGAAGCGTTCTAAAATCGCCTCGAACTCAGCCCTGCAAACGGGGAAAACCCATATGCCCGCACAGCACCAACCCCTCATCGGAATTCTGGGAGGAATGGGCCCTCAAGCCGGGCTGGATCTGGCTTCGAAAGTCGCCTCGGAAACACGCGCCGAGATAGACCAGCTCCATATCCCGCTCGTGCTCTTCTCTGTTGGGGACAGCATCCCGGACCGAACCGAGTTTTTGCTCGGTCATTCGGAAACGAATCCGTCGGCGGCTATCGCCCACCAGTTCAAAAAAATGGCCGAGCTGGGCGTATCGGTCGCCGCGATGGCCTGTAATACCGCGCATGCCGCTCCGATCTTCGATTCGGTGAAAAGGAAGCTGGCCCGGGCGGGTGTCGACCCTACAATCCTCCATCTAATCGACGAAACCGTCGCTTTTATTCGGTCCCGTTATCCGGAGCTGTCGAAGGTGGGTATTCTCGGCACCCGGGGAACCTATCAATGCGAACTCTACGACGGTCCGCTCCGCAATGCCGGACTCGAACCGATCCTGCCGGATCCGGAGATTCGCAATGGAACGATCCACGAGGCGATCTTTGACCCGGTTTCGGGAATCAAGTCCAGATCGAATCCGGTATCTCGCGAGGCCAGGAATCGCGTCTTCGAGGCCGTCGAGCACCTACGCGGAAAAGGCGCCGAATTGATCGTTCTCGGATGCACGGAACTGCCGCTGGCCATAACCAACTCGCATATCGACGGCGTACAGCTTATTGATCCCACGCTGATCATGGCACGAGCCCTGATCCGTGCCACATACCCGGAGCGACTCAAACCGTGACCGCTTTTCCAGGCCCTGGGCGTCGAAACACAGGGGGCGGTCGGTAGTAAGCGCACCCGCAACAATCATAACCGCCATTCACTGCGGAAATCATGCTCAGCCAGGCAGTCGAGGACTACCTCAAAACGATTTACAAGCTGCACAAAGGCGATTCCGTTTCGACGAACGAGATTGCCAGGACGCTGGACGTTTCGTCGGCATCCGTGACCAACATGGTCAAGCGCCTCGCCAAAATGGGACTTGTCGAGCACCATTCCTATCAGGGTGTGACGCTGACCACGGCCGGTGATAAAATCGCGCTGGAAATTATCCGTCACCACCGGCTCCTGGAAACCTATCTCCGCGAAATTATGGGGTACGGATGGGAGGAGATGCACACCGAAGCCGAGCACCTGGAACACCATATTTCGGAAGAGTTTGAGGATCGGCTGGACAGGATGCTGGGCTTCCCGACCCATGATCCTCACGGTGATCCGATTCCTTCTCGCGAGGGCATCGTCCCGGATATGGAGTCAAATCCATTGACGCGCTTTGATTCGGGAGATACGGTCTCGATTCGAAGGCTTCCGGACACGGATCCCAACGAACTGACGTATCTGGAATCGATCGGGTTGCTGCCGGATGCCAAAGTCCAGATCATCCGGAAGGGTGATTCTAAGGGACCGATCACGGTCCGGATTGACGGAACGGATCACGTTCTCGAATTTGAGACAGCGGACCGGGTCTTCTGTCTCCCTGCCTGAGAGCGACTCACCACAATCGGACTGATCCGTCGAGAAGCCGCGGGTGGAAAAGAAAGACGGCCGACAGCAGACGGCAAACAAAGACTCGGCGACGGTGGAGAAGAAGATGGCCGACCTCATGGGAGATGAGGACCTCGATATCCTCCTGAGAGAGCGCGTGGATGAAGAGGGCATGAATCTTTTCTACTATGGACCGGAGGAAATTGCCGGTACAGGCGAGTACGAAGCCGTAGAATTTCTCGATGCCACCAATTACTCGGTGGTGATCTTTTTTGACCTGCAGAGCCATCTACCATCGAAAATGGAGACTTACGTCACCAATAAAGTAGGGGTTCGCCAGAAACATGAAACTGAATTTGCCAACTGGCACACCATTCAGGGAGTTCACACACCCCTGCGTAGTGACCACTACACTGACGGAGAGATGTCAAGACAGATTTTCATTGAAGAGGTCTCCTATAATGAT
>JACZYK010000050.1 GCA_022571135.1 Bacteroidota bacterium | reverse complement strand
GCAGGTCGGTACGTGTTATTCGCACGGAACGGACCTGTGAAACCTTCCCATGGCGACCGAGCCGTGTGTGGCCGCTTCGACGCGGAATCAGGCGCTCTGTGCAAGCGCGTCCTGCTCTTCCGCTGTGTGATTCGGAATGACATGGGGATTTCTCGTCATTCGAGAGAGCTCTGCGGCCGAAACAACTGCCCGTTCACCCTGTATTCGTACGTGATTCTAGCCGTCTTTTTGAGCGTTGCTGCCACCGAACAATACTTTCCAAGACTCAATTCGATAGCCCTCTGAGCCTTGGACGCCTGAATATCGCCCTCCAAATCGTAGCTGATGTGGATGTGGAAAAAAATGGACGGCGAGACGCCATCCGGTTTTTCTCCAACGACTTCGATATCGAACCGAGTAACGTGTTGACGGCTTTTCTTCAGGATCGACATGACATCAACGCCACTGCAACCTCCTATCGCCATAACCAGGAGCTGCATGGGTCCCACTCCGTGGCCGCGACCGTCTTCATACGCCGTTGCATCGTCGATTTCGACCGTGTGTCCGGATGCGTTCCTGGCGAGGAAATGAAAATCGCTTTTCTGCTTCGAAAGAGATACCTGAATTCGGGCCATTACAACTTCTCCGGTTCGCTCGTTTCATCTTCCCACGTCCAGGACTGCAAATCGTCGATATACTGGTGGGCAGTCAGATCGTGCTGGACCGGAGTGATCGAAACGTATCCATTATCGACCGCATAAAGATCGGTATTCTCTCCGGAATCCTGATTCACAAATGTGCCGGAGAGCCAGTAGTAGGGACGATCGAACGGATCTTTTCTCTCACTGAAGGACTCTTCCCACTTCGATTTCGCCTGGCGCGTAATCGTATAGCCCCTGAGTTTTTCAAAAGGAAGATCCGGGATATTTACGTTCAGGAGAATTCCGGAAGGCAATCCTCTCTCAAGCACACGAAGGGAGATCGATCGCGCCACCCGTGCTGACGCCTCGAAGTCTCCTCCTGTCCACCGGCAAAACGAAAACGAAATCGCAGGTATTCCGAGAATGGCTGCCTCCGTCGCCGCCGAGATCGTTCCCGAATAAATGATATTGACAGCCGTATTGGGCCCCTGATTGATCCCGGAAACCACCAGACTCGGCGACCGGGGAAGCAATTTGTCGATTCCCAGTTTTATGCAGTCCACCGGAGTTCCGCTGACCGCATATGCCCGAATGACCCCTGAAGGTATTCGAAAGGGCCAGGTGCGCGCTCGCACCGGTTCCCTGAGCGTGATCGAGTGTCCGACGGCACTCTGTTCCGTCACGGGTGCCACCACCACCACTTCTCCCACATCGTCCATAGCCGCCGCAAGGGACAAAAGACCGGGTGCCTCGATACCGTCGTCGTTGCTTACCAGAATGAGCGGTTTTTCTTGGATTTCGTTCGAGGCCTCTCTGCCCTTCATGATGATTGGGGTTGAAAATCCATCAGTAACTCTCTTCCTCCGACGGGAAGTCCCGATTCCTGACGTCCGAGATATATTGCTTGACCGCACTTCTTATGGACTCGTCCAACCTGGCATAGCGGCGAACGAAGCGGGGATTGAAGTCCGTCGTCAAACCGAGAGCGTCGTGAGTAACCAGTACCTGACCGTCGCAGCCTACGCCGGCTCCAATCCCGATCGTGGGGATCTTCAGTGACTTCGACACCTCCTCGGCCAGAACCGCCGGTATTTTTTCCAGAACAATGGCGAATGCCCCCGCCTCTTCGAGCAATTGAGCATCCTTGCGAAGCACGGACGCTTCGTCTTCGTCCCGGGCACGGACACGGTACGTTCCGAATCGATAGATACTCTGTGGGGTCAGTCCCAGGTGTCCCATCACTGGAATACCCGCGTCCAAAATTCTCAAAATCGTGTCCTTGACCGAGGCGCCACCTTCGAATTTTACGCCGTGGGCACCTGTCTCCTTCATCACCTGGATCGCCGTTTCAAGCGCCTTTCTCGAGTTACCCTGGTACGATCCAAACGGCAAATCCACGATGACCAGTGCCCGACCGACACCCCGCACAGTGCACTGGGCGTGGTAAATCATCTGATCGAGGGTTATAGGCAACGTGGTTTCGTGACCAGCCATCACATTCGAGGCCGAGTCTCCGACGAGTATAACGTCAATTCCTGCCTGATCGAGAAGGCGTGCAGACGTGTAATCATACGCCGTCAGCATCGCGATCGGAATGCCTGCAACCTTCAGCTCCTGAAGAGTCTGCGTGGTTACCCTTTTAGCTTCTGTCGGGGATGTGGGCGTTGTCTCGATACACATAATTCCGTTCGCATGATCGGTCGTCTGCATCCAGGATCCAGAAATATAGGAAGAAGCTTATGACCAAAAGAAAAGCGGATACTCATCGAGGAGTACCCGCCATTCATTTGCGTCGTGGCCATCTTCAATTGCCGGACTCAGATTCGTCGATTACGATGCCGAGCTTCTGCGCAATCTCGATGTTGAGATTGACCACATGGTCCTCGTTCACATACAACAGCGCAGGAGAACGAATGATGATGTCAAGTCCCTTCTCTGCAGCCACCTCGTCGATCACAGTCTGCACGCGTTCCAAAAGCGGTGCCATCATTTCCTCCTGTTTCTTGGCCAGTTCCTGATCCTTTGCAGCCGCGGAAGTCTGTATCTCGGCCTGGAGCTGCGCCAGTTCCTGCTCTCGCTCAGCCTGTCTTGCGACAGAGAGTAGAGGCTGTTGCTTCTGATACTTTTCGACTCTTTCCTGAAAATCTTCCGCCAGAGCCTGGAGTGCTTCCTGACTCGTTCGGTATTCAACTGCCATCTGCTGCTGGACGGTCTGGTACTCGGGCATGTAGGTAATGATTACCTCCGGATCCGCATACCCGATCTTCAGGGTTTGTGCGTTAAGGGCATCACTTATGATCGGAGTAATCAGGATCAGCAGGACGCCGATTCTCGACATACGCTTCATTGTTCTCTGTGTATTTTTCTATGCTTAAATATTCGGACCTGTCTATCGCCGGCGATTCTGTCTTCCGGCTGCGCTCGTGACGTCTATGCCCAGCTCCTCGAGTACATTGTCGCTGATATTCCATTGATCACGCGCGAACAAAAATAGGAATTCTCCTTCCTTGTCAAATATGAAGTCAAATCCTTCTTCGGTTGCGACCTCTTCGATAGCGGCTAAAATTCGCTCCTGGATCGGACGCATAAGTTGCTCCTGACGGGAAAAGATCTCCCCTTCCGGGCCGAAATATTGTGCTCGTTTCCGTTCGATGTCTTCTTCGGCCTGAATGATTTCGTCTCTCCGACGTTGACGCTCCTCCTGTGCATACAGCAGTTCGCGGGTTTGGTAATCACGAAATTGCTGATCCAGTTGCTTTCCAAGGTCTTCGAGTTCCGTGTTCCATTCTTCGGCCATCCTGTCAAGCTGCTGCTGGACAGTAACGTATTCGGGCGTAAGAGACAGGATATAATCTGAATCAACGAATCCGATCTTCTGCTGGGCGCTCGCTTCGATCGTTTCAGCTAAACAAAGAACTGTGACACAGGCAGGCCAAAAATAACGTTTTAGACTCATAGGAGATGCCTCCCGGCTCGGGTCGTCTGTTAAGAATGAGTGTATAGTATCGTGGACCATATCGTGTTGCTACTGTCCGAACCCCTGGCCCAGGCTGAACTGGAAGGTCCACTTCTTGATGCCGCTGTGCTTGTTGTTGATCGGTACGAATGTATCAAGATTGTAGCCATAGGTAAGCTCAACCAGCCCCAGTATCGGAAGGAATAATCTCGTTCCGAACCCGACTGACCTGAAAAGGTCGGTCGGATTATAGCTGCGGAAACCGTCCCACGAGTTGGCTGCATCCATAAACAAATATGGTGCCGCCTGCAGCTGTTCCGTCTGAATGGCCATCCACCGGAGCTCGGACGTGAACTTGTTCAGGATACGCCCGCCGAATGGATCATCGCCCTTCCGAGGACCAATGGAGGCAAGTGGATATCCTCTCATATAAATGATGTCCTTTCCGAAAAAACTGAAAAATCCCTGGGTCTCGAACGGCGATCCACCGACGATGAAGCGTTCGAACTGAACCTCCTCGCCCGTCAAAGATCCGATAAGGCCTCCGTCGACTCCCACTCCAAAGGATATCTTTCTCGTAAGCGGCACGTTCCAGCTTGTGTTAAATCTCCATTTGTGATACTGGATAAGCTTGCCGATCGGCGGGGCTAACTCGACGGACAGGAGAAACTTGGATCCGCGGGTCGGAAAGAGTGGATGATCCGTTGAGTTGCGCGACAGGGATTGTCGAACGGTCACCTCGGAACTGACTCCCTGTGGGAGTGTCGAGATATATCCGTCGTTGTCGAAATACTGATAGCCCAGCCTCGTCGAGACACTGAATCGATCGTCGGGCCAGCTGAGGCGCTGTTCATAGAATACGTTTGTGGAAAACGTCAGCAGTCCGCCGGAGCGGCTCCCGAAGAAGGCAGATCCATCTATCCTCGAGAAGGATATCGACGCACCGAGGGGCGTCGGGCGCCCCCGATACCACGGCTCGGTAAACGATACAGAGTATTGCTGATACTGGCTGCCGTTTGTCTGAATACTCAGAGAAAGCCTTTGTCCGTCTCCGGAAGGAAGCGGCCTCCAGGCTTCTTTCTTGAAGAAGTTTTGAGCAGAGAAATTATTGAAAGTGAACCGGAGCATGAGAACGAGACCGAATCGTCCCCAGGTACCTGAGAGTTCGAGCTGATCCGATCCCTGCTCATCCAGGTTATACCGGAGTTCGACGGTCTTCTTCTCTTCGTTCACATCGATTCCAGGTCCGGGGGCCAGCGACTCCTGCGTGAAATAATTGAGCTGCATCAATCGTCGAATCGACTCCTGGATATCGTCTCTCCTGAACGTATTGCCCGGAATCGTGTACAGCTCCCGCCTGATAACATGCTCCTTTGTTTTCTGGTTGCCGGCGATCGTTATATCGCCGTACGAGTACACGTCCCCTTCGAAGACGTCAAAGTTCAGGTCGAGAGAATCGGCTCCGACGAGTCTGATTTGGGGCTCGACACCAAATCGCATATATCCGGCGTTGAAATAGAGACTCAACACATCGTCGTTCTTCCCGACTCCATACAGCCTTTCCTGGAGCCTTTTGGTGTTATACACATCGCCCGGTAACATCGCGAGCTGTGTGGTGAGCACCTCGTCCGAGTAGAGCGTATTTCCTTCCCAGTCGATATTGCGTATGAAATAGCGTGCCCCTTCCACAACGTCCACCTCGACGACCATCGACGGATCTTTGCCGTCCCCGTACACGAGGTAGGCAGTGTCTGCAACGACTCTGGCGTCGTAAAAGCCTTTCTCGTTGTACTTCTCGACGATTCGATCGAGATCCTCGGTGAATCTCTCCTGGTTGAACGTGGGCCGGCTCCAGAATTTCCACCAGACCCGCTTCTTGGTATCCATCGCCTTTCGCACTGTCCGATCGGAGACAAGTTCGTTGCCATTGATGATGATCTCGCTCACGTTAATCTTCGGGCCCTTCTCGATCCGGAAATCAAGGGTCACCGTGTGGTCCGGATGGTCGGTGCGAACGACCTCAACCTCGGTAAGCGGACGTCCTTTCTCGGAGTAGAACTCCTTTATGACCTGCTCTGTGCGTGCAATATTGCCCGGCCGTACCGGACCGCGGGTAATCAGCGGCACCTGCTTCTTAAGGTCTTTCTGGTCGCCTCCGGAGACGCCGGAAAAGATGTATTCCTTTAGCTTCGCTGCTTCTTGCACCCTGATGGCCAGGAATATGCCGGCTCCGACTCGCCGCTCTTCGATAATCTGCACATTGTCGTATGTGCCAAGGCGATAGATGGCGCGGATGGCGTCACCGAAAGCAGGATCGCCGGGTATCGTAACGCGCTTTCCGATCGTGAGACGGCTTGTCTGCAGAATGAATCCTTTCGTGTACTCGTCGGTGACACCCTCTATAGAGATTCCGAGTATCTCCAGTAGCTCGGGTGTGGGAAGTCGAAAACCGGATGTGGCGGTCTGCGCCAACGATCTGGTCTGCGCAGACACCGCTCCTACTAAGAGTGCAGCCAGCAGGAAAGAATATAGAATTCGCCTTTTCATGATCGTCTATTTTGGACGCGCAAAACCGCCTTCCTAAAAAGGTGCCGACATAACGGCGAATATCCCGGTTCGGTTTCGCGAAAAACAATGCGATTCGCAATTCCCTTCGTAACGATCAAAATCACCAATATATTGTACCTGAAGGCCCTGGCCTCTGAGGAATTAAGAGCTCAGATCCTTTCCATGACGCGTCCGAATCGCCGCTCCCGGTCCTGATAACTCCGGATAGCTTCGAAAAGATGCTCCAGCCTGAAGGAAGGCCAGTACGTTTCCGTGAAGAAGAGTTCGGAATAGGCGATTTGCCACAACAGGAAATTAGAAATACGAATTTCACCACCCGTTCGGATAAGCAGATCCGGATCGGGTAGTCCGGCCGTCCCAAGTTCGGCCTCCACAGAAGACTCGTCGATCTCGGTCTCTTTGAGCGTTCCCGAAGCGATCTTGCCGGCAATTTTTTTCGCCGCCTGTGTAATGTCCCATCTGCCTGAATAGGACAGTGCCAGTATGAGGGTCAGTCGATCGCGCTCGGTGCTCGACTGAATGGCTTCGTCAAGCTCCCGCCGCGCTTCTTCGGGCAACTGGCTTCGATCACCGATGGCCCGTAGTCGAATGCCGTTTCTCGCGAACGACTCGGTCTCTTTTCTGAGCGTACGTATCAGGATCTGCATGAGCGCATTCACCTCGGCAGCGGGTCGCTGCCAGTTCTCCGTACTAAACGTATAGAGAGTGAGAAACTTCACGCCGAGTCGAGCGGAGCCTTCGACGATTTCCCTGACCGATTCGACGCCCTCTTTATGACCGTGGATACGAAGCAGACCCCTCTCCTTCGCCCAGCGCCCGTTGCCATCCATGATGACGGCAATATGTCCGGGAATATCTCCCCGTTCAAGAAGCTCATCCAGAGCCTTCTGATCGGCTGTACGACGAGTGGACATGATGACGAATAGAGATGATGGGAGCACCGACTGACTAATCTAATCCGGTCGAGCAATCGGCTGAGCGCTCAAAATTAGAGCTTCAGTATGTCGTTAAAAATAACGAAAGCCATGAAGGCGAGAAGCAAAACCATTCCAGCCTGCTGAAGACCCATTCTGAGTTTAAGCGACGGTTCGCGTCTGGAAATTCCCTCATAGATCAGGAAAACGAGATGTCCTCCATCGAGGGCAGGAATGGGAAGGATGTTGATAATAGCGAGCGTAATCGAGAGCATTGCAACGATATTCCAGAAAAACGGCGCCCCCCGATCGGCCGCCTCCTTCGTTACCTTGGCGATGGCTATCGGCCCACCAATATTGGCCCTGAAGTTTTCCTGGCCCGTGAAAACACGCTTCAGGCTGAACGCGATGAGCTTCGTCTGCCTCCAAGTTTCTGTCAATCCGGCGGTGAGAGCCGCAGTGCCGTTATACGTCCGGTATCGACGAATCTGAAGGATTCCGAAAATGTGAGTACCGCCATCGAGTCGGGGTTCTATGGACGCTTCGTAAAGTATCCCCGTCCCCGGAGAGTCCACAACGCGACCGGCACCGAGGGGAACGATTCCTGATAATGAATCCGGCCTGCGCCAACGTACTGTAATCGCGCTTCCTTCAGAGCCTTTGATACGCGCTGTCATCTCGCTCCAGAACATGATCGACTCGCCGTCCATTGTTTCAATCGCATCTCCGGCGATCAAGCCGGCGTCGTGGGCCGCCGAGCCTTCGGACACATTGCCGATTATGGCCGGATCAAAATTGACTCCGAGCATACCGCGCGACTCGTTGAGACGTGTCATAATGTCCCGCGGACCTTGGAACGATAGGAATTGCCCATCGCGCATCACGTCGAAGGTGAAACGCTCGACCATCAACATTTCCTCGATTCCCATCAGAGGTTCGGACCCGTCGATGGTCCTTCCATTCACCGCCTGGATGCGATCTCCGGTTCGAAGACCCATGTCATAAGCGATCGATCCCTCATCGATACGGATGCTACCGACCGGCGGGATAAAAACCTCCCCGTAGAGTGCCTTCAGACTCATGAAGACGATGGCTGCAAGAATCAAATTGAACGCCACTCCGGCCGTTATCACAATCATCCGCTGCCATACGGGTTTTGCTCTGAACTCCCAGGGCTCTGGATCATTCTGAAGGGAGTTCGAATCGAGGCTCTCGTCGACCATTCCGGCGATCTTGACGTACCCACCGAGTGGAGTCAAACCCAGTACGTATTCGGTATCACCGACCTTTTTCCCGATCACTTTGGGTGGGAATCCGATGCTGAATTTATCCACCCGCATCTTGAACAGTTTGGCGAATAAAAAATGGCCGAGTTCATGAATGAACACGAGAATCATGATCGCCAGCAGGACCCAGCCCACATATGAAAGGATATTTGTCAGGTATTCCATGTATGATTATCTGATCGAATGGATCGACTCTACGCCCTTCGGGCTCCACAAGGTGCACTCTAATGAACACGAATGTGCGAGAGTTCCTGAATCCTCTTCCTCGCCTCTCTGTCCGCTTGCATCAAATCAGCCATGGTCACGCCTATCGAGTCGCCTAGTTCCGAAAGCACCGATTCCAGGAGCTTCGGAATGTCCACGAATCGGATCTGATCGCTGAGAAACAGGAGTACGGCCTCCTCATTCGCCGCGTTCAGTACGGCGGGAGCGGCTCCACCTTTTCTTAGCGCCTCGTATGCCAGAGAGAGAGCGGGAAACCTCTTCGTGTCGGGCACTTCGAAGTTCAACTCGGGTTGACGCGCCCAGTCAAGTCTGGCGTGAGGCGCCTCCCATCTGTCTGGAAAACTGAGTGCATATTGAATGGGCACTTTCATATCCGGTACACCGAGCTGAGCCTTCACCGATCCGTCTTTGAAAGAGACCATGGAATGCACGATGGACTGGGGATGAACCACGACATGAATCTGGCTCGCATCGATTCCGAATAGCCAGTGGGCTTCAATCATCTCCAGCCCCTTGTTCATCATAGTCGCAGAATCTATCGTAATTTTTGGCCCCATGGACCAGTTCGGATGATTCAGAGCCTCTTCCTTCGTAATGGAATCGAACGATTCCAACGGACGAGTTCTGAAAGGTCCGCCGGATGCCGTGAGATGAAGAGATTCGACCGAGTCTATCGACTCCCCGACAAGACACTGGAAAATGGCCGAGTGTTCGCTGTCGATAGGGATGATTTCGGCGCCGTGCAGGTCTGCCAGGGGGCGAAGCAGTTGGCCCGCGATCACGAGGGCTTCCTTGTTTGCCAGCGCAATTCGCTTACCCTTTTCAGCAGCTGCAATCGTGGGTTCCAGCCCCGCCGCTCCGACAATGGCCGTGACGACCGTATCGGCCGTCGACCACTCGGCAGCCCGAATCAGTCCTTCCATTCCGGATAAGACTTCTATCGGCAGTCCTTTCAACTCGTCGCGAACATACTCCCATTGATCGTCGTCACCGATGACCACACACTCAGGAAGAAACTCCCTTGCCTGCTTCAGAAGCATGTCCGCATTCCCACCCGCCGTCAGGACCCTGACCTTAAGTCGATCTGGAAATAGTCGTACGATATCGAGCGTCTGGGTACCTATGGATCCTGTAGATCCCAGAATGCTGATCCCTTTATGCGAATTCAAACGAATATCCTCGTTCTTCGTATCGGTTGTAGGCCACCACTATACGCCGGCTCAATGCCAGTCATGGAAATTTTCCCTGGATCGACCAGGCGCTTCGGATTTGAACTCCGTGAGCGCGCTGTGAAACATACGCGGTTCCCATACCATATTAAAGCGACTTTTTGTGTGCGGTTTACGGTGTGCAGCATGAACATTCCCTCCCTATCGATTCGTTACCGGCTTACTCTTCTGAGGTGCGCGGGCGCGATTGCCCTGACCCTGGCTGCAGGTCCGACCCGCGTCGCAGCAGCGCAGTCGGCGGATTCCACCCTCGTCGCTCGATTTCAACTTGCCGAGTCATATCTGAGATCTGCACAGTTTGAACGCGCCATCTCCATTCTCGAGGACCTTACGCTCCGAAGCCCTGAAATCCATGTCTTCTATGAGAGACTCCGTAAAGCGTACGAAACTTTAAAACGCTACGACGACGCGATTACGCTCGTCGATAAAAGGGTTCGTACGGAAGCCGTTCCAGCGATCTACATAACCGAAAAAGCTCGCCTCCTGTATCTGAAAGGAGACGATGACCTGGCGAGGGAGACGTGGCAGCGCGCCGTCGCAGGAAGTGCGAACTCTCCCAGTGTGTATCTATTGGTGTACCGGTCCTTGATGCAGGTTCGTCTGTTTGACTTTGCCATCGAGATCCTGGAACAGGGAAGATCAGCTCTGGAGAACCGATCCCTTTTCCGAACTGATCTGGCCTACCTGTACAGTCTCACGTCGGATCACGGTAATGCGATGGCGGAATACCTTCATATTTTGGACGCCGGCATAGGCCAATTCAGTTTCGTCCGCGCTCGATTGGATCAGTTTATTCGAGATGACGGTGCGCTGAAAGTCAGTCTCGCCGTTGTCGAGGGAGCCGTCGCCCGATCACCGCTCAACCGATCCTACCGCGAACTCCTGGCCTGGCTATATGTAGAGGCCGGCAAATTCGAAGACGCTCTTGCGGTGAATCGAGCGATTGACCGATTGGAAGACGAGGCGGGAAGCGTACTGTTCGCGTTCGCCCGGATTGCGTCCGAGGCGGGAGCGTTCGATGTTGCCGCTGACTCGTACAGTGAAGTCCTGGAGCGTCATCCTGATTCTCCTTCGGCTCCTGAGGCGCTCCGTGGGCTGGGCCTGATGCAGGAGCAATGGGCTTCCTTACTTGGAGAACGTGTGTTCGATGAATTCGGACTCCCAACGGAGGAAACACGATACCACGCGGCCCTCGCCACGTATGAGAAATTCCTTCAGGATTTTCCGGAGCACGTCCTTTACCCGGACGTGCTCCGCAGAATCGGTCATCTGCAACAGTCCGTGTTCTATGACCTGGATGCAGCCCGGGACATCTTATCCGAAGTCATTGCTCGCTATCCCAGGACGGTGGCCGCTGATGACGCCGCATTCGACATGGGACGGTTGATGTTGCAGGACGACGATCTTATAAATGCCCAGGTTCAGTTTTCTCGCATCGTATCCCGCCTCAGAACCGGAGACATGGCCGACAAAGCCCGATTCGAATTGTCCCTACTGCATTTCTACAGAGGAGAATTCGACGCTGCACTACTGCTGACTTCGGCAATGCAGGAGAATACGTCGTCGAATGTGGCCAATGACGCCATAGAGTTGAAACTCCTTCTCATCGAGAATCGAGGTCCCGATTCGCTCGATGTACCACTCAAGGGTTATGCCAGGGCAATGCTTCTAAAACGGCAGAGAAGAAACGATCGGGCGCTCGATAAACTCGATTTTTTATTGGATCGGTTCGGTGGGCATCCGCTGGCGGACGATATCAGGTTTGTCCGGGCCGAAATCTTTCGCGTGCAGGGAAAAACTGGTGAAGCCCTCCAGGCTTTTCTGGAGCTTCCGCTGATTCACCCCTCGAGTTTTCTTGCGGATCGAAGTCTTTTCACGGCGGCAGACATCCAGGCTTGCGACCTCGGGGACACGGATGCCGCGGTTGAAACGTTTACGAGACTCCTGAAGGAGCATCCCCAATCACTCCTTCTCCCGGAAGTAAGACAGCGTATCCGCAGATTGAGAGGCGATGAGGTTTGAAGTGATCCAGAACCCTGTACATATCGTAATATGAGTCCATGCTTTATCGTCTTTCATACCGCGTCATCCTTCTGATACTCTGGATAGGAATCTATCCCAGCGCACGCGCACAGGACATTCTCATACCCATGGATGAGCTCCAGACCGATCATCTGAAGGCCTATGGAGTGACATACTGGGCGCTCCAGCGGAACGTTCAGGTAGACTGGCTTCTGAACTACCGAGGGGGATCGTTTCTCGTGCTC
>JACZYK010000335.1 GCA_022571135.1 Bacteroidota bacterium | reverse complement strand
TTGAGATTGTCTGTACACTAAGTAATGTATCTCCCGCAAGGGGTTGGTGTCAAGCCAGAGAGACGCGAGGCGGCGCCGCCTGAGGCTCGGACCAGGCGCAGGCAGAGGCGGATGGCATGGCAGTCGTCAGTGCTCGCCGCCAGGCCCTTGGGGCATTGCCCATCATTGGGTGCTGTGTTCTCTGCGCTGAAGCGGCAGAACTTGCGGCGGCGGCGCGAAAGAACAATCCGAACGCAATCAATACTCTGCCACTCGACTACATCGACGAAACGCTCCCGGTGAAAACCCGGAACAAGTTCGAGGCACATCTGAAGCGCTGCCCGAACTGCGCGCCCTTTTTTCAGCAGTACAAGTCTACTATCGAATTGGTCAGGGAGGACAGAGACATAAGAATCCCGGATTATCTTGTCGAACACACGCTCGCCTTTCTCCGACAGAACATAGGCTCGGCCTGATCGGAACGAATTCAATACTTGCCAAGTACCGGAGTCTCTCCTTTCATAGCTTGCCGGCGGTACGGCCGGTGAGATCAACTATCCTTAATCCCAGTTCGCAGTGCAGATCGAATCATCCGGCTCCCGAACGCTGGTCATAATCCCCACGTATCAGGAAGCCGAGAACATCAGGTCGGTTCTGTTAACAGTGATGGGGTTGCCGGGCGAGCTTTCCGTGTTAGTCGTCGACGATGGTTCCCCGGACGGTACGCGGGAGATCGTATCGGAAACCGTCAAGCGCTTTCCGGATCGCATCTGCCTGATCGAACGAGGCAAGAAACTCGGTCTGGGGACGGCCTATCTGGAGGGATTCGAGTATGCTCTTCGCCATGGATACGATCTGGTTTGCGAAATGGATGCCGATCTGTCCCATAATCCGGCAGACCTCCCGAGGCTCATTGAACCGGTCGCTGCAGACCGGGCGGACCTCGTCATCGGGTCGCGCTATATCGAAGGCGTAAGGATTATTAACTGGCCACTCTCACGCCTCATCCTCTCCTACAGCGCCGGAATCTATACGCGATTGATTACCCGCCTCCCGATCCGCGACGTCACTTCTGGTTTTAAGTGTATTCACCGCCGGGTGCTGGAAGCCATTCCATTCGAGAGCGTCAGGTCGAACGGCTATTCGTTTCAGATCGAAATCAATTACCGCGCCTGGAAGAAAGGATTTCGGCTTCTCGAGGTACCCATTGTATTCACCGAGCGGACGGAAGGACAGTCAAAGATGAGCAAGGCGATCGTGCACGAAGCCATCTTCAAGGTCTGGGAGCTTCGACTTCGCTCTCTGTTTCGCATGCTTTGACCCTGGAGGCCGTTCCGGTTTGCGCGGTATTCCGCAATCTTTAACACGCAGGGGGACCAAGCGCGGGTTCTCGCTACGACCTGCGATACACATCCTCCGTATCTTTTAAGGCGAGCGCTTACTCGAACAAATCCGCGATAAACTGGATGATCCAGTCCTGATTCTTAACCAACATTTAAACGATACGCTACATGTACGCCAACCTCACCACACCTGTAGAAGGAGAACGGATCACGATGCATGACGGCACGTTGACCGTGCCCGATCGTCCGATAATTCCCTTTATCGAAGGCGACGGAACCGGACCGGATATCTGGAGGGCTGCGCAGCATGTTTTTAACTCGGCCGTTGAGCGCGCCTACGGCGATTCTCGCAGCGTCGCCTGGTTCGAAGTATTTGCGGGCGACAAGTCGCATTCCCAGACCGGAGAGTGGCTCCCGGAGGATACGCTGAGGGCCGTCAAACAACACCTCGTCGCCATCAAGGGTCCCCTGACGACACCGGTGGGAGGAGGCATCCGTTCGCTGAACGTGGCGCTTCGCCAGAAGCTCGATCTCTACGCGTGCGTGAGACCGATTCGCCATTTCACGGGCGTCCCTACGCCCGTTCGTCATCCGGAACGGATCAGTATGATCATTTTCCGCGAGAATTCAGAGGACATCTACGCGGGTATCGAATACGAGGAAGGAACGGAGGACGTCAAACGGCTCATCGCCTTTTTACAGGATCAGCTCGGCGTGTCGACGATCCGCTTTCCGGAAACCAGCGGTATCGGGATCAAGCCGGTCTCGGAAGAGGGCACGAAGAGACTCGTCCGTGCGGCCATCCGCCACGCCATCGATCACGACAAACCGAGCGTGACGCTGGTCCACAAGGGGAACATCATGAAGTTCACCGAGGGCGCTTTCCGGGACTGGGGATATGAACTGGCCAAAGAGGAGTTCGGCGCGGAAGAACTCGGTGGAGGTCCCTGGTGCAAGCTCCCGAACGGCATCGTCATCAAGGACGTGATCGCAGACGCGTTCCTGCAGCAGATCATGACGCGCCCGGCCGAATACAGCGTAATCGCGACGTTGAATCTGAACGGAGACTACATCTCTGATGCGCTGGCTGCGCAGGTTGGGGGCATCGGAATCGCACCCGGC
>JACZYK010000049.1 GCA_022571135.1 Bacteroidota bacterium | reverse complement strand
CAGGTGATCACGAGCTCTATCCTCTGACCCGAGAACGGCCTGCATCCGAGCAACCTGATAATTCATCCACCCTGTTCCGGTGTGATCGTCGATTTGTTGGCGTAAAGCCAGAGACATTTCATAGCAGCGCAGTGCCTGTTCTAGCTCATTCATGTCCTCGTGGACCTGCGCCATGGCTGCCAATGCGTGCCCTTGCAGAAGCATTTCGTTCGTTTCAGAATGAATCTGAAAAGCTTCCTCAAGCCGTTTCAGCGCTTCATCATGACGATTCAGCTTTCGTAAGGAGACACCCATGCTGTTCAGCATTAATCCCGAATGAACCGAGTCGTCCAGGAGACGAAATATCCCCAATGCGCGTTCATAATAAGATAACGCCTCTGTAAATCTTTGCCGTTGCCACTCCATAATCCCTAACATATTCAAAAGTTCGCCTTGCTTGTTTTGCTCGCCGAGGTGTTCGGCAATCTTGAGCGCATCCAGAAAATACTGCTCCGCCTGAGAGGTGTTCACGACATGTAGCTGCGTAAGGCGAGCCATTCTCTCAAGCGCTTCCAACTCTCCCGGACCATCTCCGATTTTCTGACACTGTCCTCTTACTTTTTCCCAGGCCGCTAACGACTGTGTGTACATTCTTTCGTGTTCAAAAGCGGTCCCTAACTTATTCCAAAGCAAACTTTCTGTCTGAAAATCTTCCAAACGCGCGAAGAGCTCGGCGCCTTCCTGCAAAAACGTCAGCGCTTCGAGATGCCGATCCAGGGCAATGAGTGTTTCTCCCACGAGCCGAAGCGACCGCGCCAGACCATCTGCGTAGTTGCATTTTCTGCTTACTTCCAATGTTTCTTTGTGGAAGGCGAGGCTTTCTTCGTGCTTTCCCTGCATCCAATAGATGTTGCCGATTGCGCTTAACTGATACGTCTGGACGATCAAAAGTCGGTGTTGCCTGCATATCTCAAGTCCGCGCTGCAGGATTGACAGCGCCCTATCAATGTCCCCCAGATCACGTTGAATATTTGCGGCGTTATATAGATTTGTCGCCTGCTTGACCGGATCCGATATCTCCTCAGATATCTGAATGGCCTCTTCCACGCATTTAAGGGCTCCTTTGTGGTCGCCCGATTGCTTGAGAGCGTTTCCGAGGTTGGTCAAGTCACCAGCGATAGCAGTCTTCTCGCCGAGTTGCCGAGATATGGACAGGGCGGCCTCATAGTTCGCCACGACCGTCTGATGTTCACCTCGATTCCAGTCCAGAAAACCCAGACTGCGAAGTGTATTCCGCTCCCCTGCTGCATCGCCCAGTTCCCGTGTGATGCGAATCGAGTCCTGCAGCACTCGTTCTGCCGAGTCATATCTGCCCAGAATAGTAGAAAGCTCTCCCTGTCTTCGATATACATCGGCCAATTTCGTCCTATCCCGCCCGTCCTCAAGTAGAGCGAGAAGCTCATTGATGATCCGTTGCTGGCGTTCGCGTTCTCCCAGCGTTTCACAGAGCCGTTCCTGTTGTAACAGAAGTTCGATCAGGGTTCGAGACCTCTCGGTATTCTCAGGTAGTTTCAAAAGCCACCCATGAACCCTTTCGAGTAATTGGAACGCACCCTTGAACTGGCTCAACCCGATCGCCTTTTGAGACGCCTCCAAACCATAGTCTACAGCCTTTTGCCAGTTTTCGGCACGTCCAAAATGATGAGCCAGCCGCTCTACATGCTCTTCGATACGTCCCGGATAGAGCTCCTCGATGGCGCTGCCCACCAACGCATGCATGGGTTTGCGTTGATGTTTTAAAAGGCAGTCATAAGCGACCTCCTGGGTGAGGATATGCTTGAACTTGTAGATGGCTTCGGGCACCACGCTGATCTGCTGGATCAACCCGAGGGCTTTGAGTGTTTCCAGCGATTTGCGGAGTGGAATTTCGTCTGTAAATGAGCGCTGCAGAATGTTCCGAGGAAACTCGTTGCCGATGACAGCGCTAAAAAGCAAAACGTCCTTCGCATCTGGATGCAAGCCATCCAGTCGTGTTTGGATGACGGCCTGCACCGTTTCCGGCAATCGGATCTGGCTCAAGGATTCGGTTATTACCGCTCGTCGATTTTCAACCTTCAATGTGCCCTGCTCCAGAAGAGTGTGGCATACTTCTTCGAGGAAAAACGGATTGCCACCAGTTCGCTCATAGACCAATTTTCCGAGGTCGTCCGGCATGCTTTCCACGCCGAGCACGGATTGGATTATCGCCAGTGAGGATGAGGCTTCCATCGGTCCCAAATAGATCGATGTGTGGTTGGCCATGTTTCTCCAATTCGGGGAATAATCCGGGCGATACGTCACCACGAGAAGTAATGGAAACGCCGACACCATCTCCATGAGCTGTGCCAGAACGTCTTCGGTCGCCTCGTCTACCCACTGCCAGTCTTCCAGGAACATGACGACCGGGCCGCTGCGTGTGCACAAAGTGAAGATGGCGGAGAGCGCTTCCAGCATAGCCGCTCGGAAGTTCTCACCCTGCAGGTGATCGGGATACGGATGCGCTTCGTGTTCAACAGAGAGGAGAAACATATAAAGAGGAATAAAATCCTCAAGATTCGGGTCAATGCCCCGAATCCTGGCAACCACCGCTTCCGGCAGGCTCGCCGATCCTTCATTTCCGCCCTGAAGCAGCATGGCCCTCAAGATCTCGACGAAGGGCCGATACGGAGTTTTTCCGCTGTACGATTGACATCGGCCCTCCCATAATTGAATAACCTCAACGTCAATATCCCGGCGGAATTCGTACAAAAGACGACTCTTTCCCACGCCTGCTTCACCGACGACCGCAACAAGCCGGCCTTCGCCTCGCAATATATCTTCAAGTCCATCACGCAGAATATTTAACTCTTTCTGCCGACCGGCATATGCGGTGAGTCCCGATCTTTCGGCCGCTTCGAGACGGGTCTTAAATCCGGATTCTCCCGAGACGCGAAATGGCGTTATTTTTTTGGTTCTACCCTTTAAGAGAATCGGTTCCAGGGCTTCTGTCTCAAAAAACGGTGCAGCGGCGCGTTGACCCACGGGGCTGACCACAACCTGGTCGGCCTCCGCCATGTCTGAAAGTCGGGTAGCGATCTGAACGGAATTGCCCGTAATCTCAAATTGCCGATCATGCCTGTCCGACAACTGTGCCACCACCGGCCCGGAGTTGATTCCCGTGCTGAGACGGATGGACTGACCGGTACGCATTTCGACGTCCGTGCTCAATTCCCGCACCCGATCATGCAGTTCCAGGGCCATCCTTACAGCGCGGAAAAAGTCATCCTCATGAATCGTGGAAATGCCAAAGAGTACCACCAATTCGTCATCGGCAAACTGGTTAACCACTCCTCCGTGTTTATTCACGATTTCAGTGGCGGCATCTCGAATTCCCTCCATCATTTGCTCGACATCTTCCGGAGGGAGTTGTTCGACCATATCTATGTATCCTACCAGAGTAGATATCACGATAGTCGCTTGTCGCCTCTCGGCCCTGTGCCTGGAACCTGAGGGTGTTTCCGGAGACGTACTTTTCGGTGTGGGCTTCAGTCCGGCCGAAGGTGAAACGGAATCTCGAACCTTCTTTAGGTCCCGAATCATGCTCTCGACAGAACTATATCGTTTCTCCTGATCCTTGGCCAACGCCTTTAGAATGATCTCATCCAGCCGCCCCGGTACTTCGCCACGGAGATCTCTAACCGAAACAGGATCCTCATTCAAGATGGAATAGATGATCGCTTGCTCATAGTCGCTTCTGAAGGGTAATTGACCGGTAAGCATTTCGTACAGAACCACAGCCAGAGCCCAGATATCCGTTTGGTGACCGACAGCCACACCCTGTGCTTGTTCAGGAGACATATATGAAACGGTCCCCATGATAGTACCGGATTTCGTAAGCCGAGTTGATCCGGATAACTTGGCCAGTCCGAAATCCACGATTTTTAATGTTTCGTCGCCGGAGAAAATGATATTGGCAGGTTTGATGTCGCGGTGTACAATCTGTTTATCATGGGCCGCTCGCAGACCTTCAGCAATCTGGATGGTGAAGTCGATGGCTTCCTCGATGGATAAGGCGAAACCTCCCTCCGGATCTGCATTCTGAATTTTTTCCTTTAGAGATTTCCCTTCGTAGCAGCCCATCGCGATAAACAATTGCCCGTCACCGGTTTCGTCGATTTCGTATATGGTGCAAATATTGGGATGGTCCAGCGCCGAAGCCGCTTTGGCCTCTTGAATGAATCGCTTCCTATCCTCCTCACCTTGGCCAGCGATGGACGGTAAAAACTTGAGAGCGACAACACGGTCGAGTTTCGTGTCCAGGGCTTTGAACACTACACCCATGCCCCCTTCTCCGAGTTTTTCAAGGATCTTGTAATGAGAGACGCTTTTGCCGATCATAAGTAATGATGAAGCGGAGTATATCGGGGATTCTGCGAAGCTATCAATTTAATCATTATTCGATGGCTTCAGCCGGTGACGGCGATTAGAGTAAGCACAGTCCTGCGTTGAAGCGATAGAACCGACATTCCGTTTACCTCAGCCAATCGTCCCATCGGGATTGCCACCGAGCTTGACATAGTCGTATTTGTTCGCAAAATTCGAGAGGCGCCACCGCCATTCATCCCTGTCAAAACCGCGTATTCATAGAAGGAGAACATTTTGCACCGCGCGGAAGTGTGTAGTGTCGCGCGCCACAAATTACCTTGAGAGGAGAAACCATGTATCGCGCATTCTTGTCTGCACTTATAGTCACCGTGGTATCGGTGGCCATCGCCGTAAATCACGTTAAGGCTCAGGACGAATCGCAGGCTGTTACGGATGGCGGCATTTCCGTCCCTGGCTGGCGCGGACAGATCGACGCGCAGGAAGCTGAGCGCGGCCAAGCTCTTGAGAACGCCCTGTTTTCAGAAGAGGACGGCGTTTTCCACGTAACTACAGGGCCCGCGGTCGTGTACTGGAACACCGAGAACACAGCGAGTGGCCATTATACGGTCATGGCGACTTTCACCGAACCGGAATTCATGATATTGAGCAATCACCCGCACCCGTATGGAATCTTTATTGGCGGCAACGACATGGGCAAGGACCGGCAGAGCTTGCTTTACTGTGCGGCCTACGGGAACGGTTCGTTCATCGTGCGCGGATTTGGGCCGGCGCCGTTCCGCATGAACGGACGGCGCTCTGAGCCGAACGATGCCATTAACAAAGCGGCCGAAACAGGCAAGCCCGTTACGCAGGAGATTGCCATGTCCGTGACGGACGATAAGGTTGAATGTGCCATCAACGGTACGGTAGTCGCGAGCTACGCCACATCGGATATCGTAGGCGAAAACAAGCTCAAGTCGACCGACGGTATCTACGGGATCCGGTTCGGGCACAACACGGCGGGCTCCGTAAGCGGATTGCACGTAATGAAACAGTAGAGCGATCCGAAGCGGTCTTACGTGGAACGTACTGTTTTCGAAGTGTACTCTCTAATCCACTCGACCATAGTCGAAACGCCCTGGCCCACTCCGACGCACATCGTTGCGAGGCCGTAGTATGGTGTGGGCTCGTCCGAGGCTCGTCTCTTCATTTCGTGGACCAGCGTCGTCATGATTCGAGCGCCCGAGCATCCGAGCGGGTGGCCGAGGGCGACGGCTCCGCCGTTCACGTTTGTCGCAGCGGGGTCGAGCCCGAGCCTCCGGATAACGCCAAGAGCTTGAGCTGCAAACGCCTCGTTCAGTTCGACGAGGCCGATGTCATCGACCGACATCCCAAGGCGCTCCAGCAGCTTGTTCGTGCTGGGCACGGGTCCATAACCCATGACGCTCGGTCGTACGCCCGCGGAGGCTGAGCCGACCCACCGCACCATCGGAATGAGACCGAGCTCGTGAGCGCATCGAGACGACATGATCAAAAGAGCGGCGGCGCCGTCGTTGAGACCGCTTGCGTTGCCCGCCGTCACGGTACCATCATCGCGAAAGATCGGACGGAGTTTCTCCAGACGATCGAGATCCGTGTCGAGCACAATTTGGCCTTCTTCCCGCCTGAAGCGCGGGTGCTCATCGGTGCTCACCAGGACTTCGGTTCCGGTCTCATCAGTCGCGGTTATGGGCGCTATTTCGTCGGTGAAGCGCCCCTTACGGATTGCTTCGACGGCCCGTCGGTGACTCTCCAGCGCGAATGCGTCCTGGTCCTCGCGCGTAATGCCCATCTCGCCGGCGATGATCTCTGCCGTTTCGCCGAGCGCCATCGTCGCATTCAGCGCCTCCATCGAAGGATTGACCATGCGCCAGCCGAGCATGGTGTCGAAAGATTCGACCTCAGTACTGCCGTCACTCTCGTCCGCACGTGGTCGGACGAACGGTGCGCGACTCATGCTCTCGACGCCTCCTGCGATAAACACGTCACCCTCCCCGGCAATGATCGCCTTTGCAGCCTGATTAATGGCTTCAAGGCCCGATGCGCAGAGTCGGTTGACGGTTACGCCCGGAACGCTGTCCGGGAATCCGGCGAGCAGGGTGCCCATCCTCGCAACGTTTCTGTTGTCCTCACCGGCCTGGTTTGCACAGCCGACATAGACATCGTCCACGATCGCCGGATCGATTCCGGTCCTGTCGACGAGTGCGCGCAATACGTGGGCGAGAAGATCATCCGGTCTTACGCCTGCGAGAATTCCACCGACTCTTCCGATCGGCGTGCGGACGGCGTCTATGATTACAGGTTCCTGCATAATCGGGCGCCCTTGGGTCAGGCGGATTTCAAAAAGAGATGATCAGGGTCGAGCACCTCGCGCATGATGCGAAGCTCTTCGTCCGTCGGCGGCACGGTTTCCGACACGTCGTCGCCGAGGCGAATATCCCACCCGATCGAATCGCGAATCTGATCGATCCCGACCCCTGGGTGGCGCTCTGTCAACGTCAGCTCGCCATCTTCCGCATCAAACACATAGACTCCGAGATCCGTGATCAGAATGCGAGGACCTCCGCCGGGCAGCCCCAACTCCGCTCGTTTGCGGCCATTCGGCATCTGACCCGGGCTCGTGACGAAGTCGACCGCCTCCGGGAAAGACTGCTTCCGTTGAGACGCGACGATAAGCACGCGCTTCGCGTGGGTTGCAATCTCGCAGGCGCCCCCGCTGCCCGGCAAACGAACGCGCGGCGAATCATAGTCGCCGATCACCGTCGTGTTGATATTACCGAAGCGATCCATCTGGGCGATGCCCAGGAATCCTACGTCGATCCTGCCGCCGATCAAGTAGTACTGAAAGAGGTCCGGGATGGAGCAAACCGACAGGGCGCCCTGCGCCAGCGCCGGGTCTCCGATCGAGACCGGCAACCGCGAAGGCCGCGAGCCGATCGCCCCCGATTCATAGATGAGGACGAGGTTCGGCGCGTGGGTTCTCTTGGCGAGATTACAGGCCATGTTCGGTAGGCCGATGCCGACGAAAACCACTTCGCCATCACGGAGCTCGCGCGCCGCCCTCGCGACCATGCACTCCGATGTAGAATAGTCCGCCATGCCTCAAAAACCGTAGTTGACCGGCTGTGACAAAACTTCGCGGGCCCTCAGAGTCTCTACCCGCTCACTGCCCAGTCTGGCGAGATATTCTGCACGATCCGAAACGCCGTACACCCACTCCTCCAACCATGCATCGAGTCGGCGCCGATCGCGCGAGATATCTCCCCAACCGACATAGAAATCATTGTCGCGATCATAATATCCGTGCACGTACGAGGGATGGCAGCCGAACGGTTCGACTACGACGGCATCGACGATCATCCCTGGTATGATGGTTCGATTCGGGTCGCTTCGGATCACGGATTCATCTACGAGCTCTTCTACGACAACGATTACCCTCTCTGAAGCGAAAGCTGTCTCCTTCTGGGTGCCCGTTATGCCCCAGGCCTGCGTGTTTCCATCGGTATCCGCGCGTTGCGCGTGGACAATTGCCACATCCGGATTCAGAGCCGGGACGGTCGCGAGCTTTTCGTCCGTGTAGGGGCAGGTAACCGACCGGATTTGAGGATTCGCCTGCGGCATATCGCTCCCGGCGTAGCTGCGAACGGGATAGAACGGAAGATTGGCAGCGCCCGCCATCACGCGAGCCGCCATTCCGAAGTGAGAGTACTCTTCCAGCTCCAGCGGGAGCGGAACCCCCTTCTCCACCGCTCGACGAAACGCAAACAGAGACCCTGCACCAGGATTGCCCGCCCAGCTGAAGACCAGCTTCCGGGCACAGCCGGCCGCGATCAATTGATCGTAGATAAGGTCCGGTGTCATGCGGCAGAGCGTCAGGTCGCGTCTCCGCTGACGGATGATCTCGTGGCCCGCGGCGAAGCAGATGAGATGCGTGAAGCCGTCGATCATCAGTGTGTCGCCGTCACGTACCAGCCGCCCCACAGCATCTGCCATGGTCGTGACCTTGCCCGAACCGGATGTAGAGGATTCGAGCGCCATTGCCTAACCGGTCAGTTCTTCCAGCACAGAGTCGATGATGCCCAGTGCTTTGTTTGCGTCTTCGCGCGTGATGATCATCGGTGCGGCGAGGCGGATGGCATTCTCCCCGCAGACGAGCAGAAGCAGTCCACGTCGAAAACAGCGCTGTTCGAGCTCGTGGGCCATGCCGTCTTTCGAAAACTCGATCGCGAGCATCAGCCCTTTGCCTCGTACGTCGGCGATTTCGGTGTACCGGGAGGCGAGACGTCGAAGGCCATCGAGAAGATGCGCGCCCATCGCGATCGCATTCTCCATCAGCCCCTCGTCGACGAGATCAAGCGTCTCGAGCGCCGCTGCGCAGGCGACCGGGTTTCCGCCAAACGTGCTGCCATGAACGCCCGGCGGCCAGGTCATGATTTCATCCTTGGCGATGATGGCGCTGATCGGCATCCCCGAGCCGAGACCCTTCGCCAGCGTTATAATGTCAGGCACAACTCCCCAGTGCTCGATTGCGAAGAATTTTCCTGTTCGTCCCATACCGCTCTGGATCTCGTCCGCTATCAGCAGGATTCCGAACTCGTCGCACAGTGCGCGCAGACGGGGAAAAAATTCGGGCGGCGGGATGATATGACCACTCTCGCCCTGGATGGGCTCGACGATGACGGCGGCGACTTCGTCGGGTGGGACGGTGCGCGCAAAGATAGAATCGCGCCAGGACTCGACGCAATGCACACCGCATTCCGGATAGGTGAGGTTGTACTCGCACGATCGGCAGTTTCCGTAAGGCATGTGTTGTACGCCCGGGAGCAGCGGCCCGAAGCCTGCCCGATATTTAGCTTTGCTCGCCGTCAGGCTGAGGGCTCCCAGCGTGCGGCCGTGAAATCCGCCGTTGAAAGCAATGATTTGCGGCCGCCCTGTATGATAGCGCGCCAGCTTGACGGCTCCCTCGACGGCCTCGGCGCCCGAATTTCCCAGAAAGACGCGCCACTCACCGCCGCCCGGCGCCTTTTCGGCGAGTCGCCGGCAGAGCGCGGTGTACGTCGGGTAATAGAAGTCGGTACCGCAAATATGCAACAATTTTTCCGCCTGCTCCTTTACCCGAGCCACCACGCGCGGGTGGCAGTGTCCGGTGAGTGTTACGGAGATGCCCGACATGAAATCGAGAAATCGATTGCCGTCCACGTCGACGACGACTACACCTTCGGCGTAATCGACGGCCAGCGGATATTCCTTGATGAGTGACGGGGACGCAACGGCCTCGTCCTGCGAGATCAGCTCCAGGGCATTGGGTCCGGGCACATCGGTTATGATGTCAGGGTAGTTCAGTTCGACACCTCCATCACGGTTCGGCTCTGTTCGCGCATAAATTGTTGTACGTAGTAAGGGCCGCAGCCACCTTTTCCGGTTGAACCGCTGCCCTTCCATCCACAGAAGGCCTGGACTCCGGGCCAGGCCCCCGTTGTCGCACCGCTTCGCCGGTTCGCATAACAGACGCCGGACTCGATGTTGTCGAAAAACCACTCGACCTCCGCGGGATCGCTGCTATAGATCCCAGCCGTCAACCCATACTCGGATTGGTTTGAAAGCACAACGGATTGCTCAAGCGAATCGACCGCACCTACCACGACGTGGGGAACTAAGAGCTCCTCATAAAAAAATGGATGATCCAGAGGCAGCCCGACCACGATGGTCGGCTCAACAAAATACCCTTTGTCATACGGCGGATCCGTAAGCACCGTGCCACCCGTCAAGACCCGACCGTCCTGACGCGCTCGTACGACGGCGTCCTGGTACGTCCGGTAAGACCTCTCATTGATCAGCGGGCCGAGGTCAACGCCTCGCTCGGCAGGATCGCCGACGGTGAGCGCACGCGTTTTCTCAACCAGCTGTGAGAGAAAGGCCTCTTCAAGCGAGGGATGCACGTACACTCGCGAGCAGGCGCTGCATTTCTGACCACCGAGTCCGAAGGCCGACTTCACGACTCCTTCTGCAGCGAGCTCCACGTCGGCCTTCGCCGTGACGATCGTCGGATTCTTGCCGCCCATTTCCGTAATGCAGGGTTTGGGGAAGTCCGGCGAAAACCGGTGGAAGGCCGACATACCCACTTCCTTCGATCCCGTAAATACAAAGCCGTCAACATCCGGGCTCTCGACAAGCTCCTCGCCGATAACGGATCCCGGACCGTTGACAAAGTTGAAGACGCCGGCCGGAATACCTGCATCGCGGTAGGCTTCGTAGAGAAGAACGCCCGTCCACGGAGCCTCACTGGATGGCTTGTAGACGACCGTATTCCCGGCCACCAGCGCGCCGGCGGACATCCCCGCCGACAGAGCGAGCGGAAAATTGAATGGAGCGACGCAGGCCCAGACTCCGAACGGCCTTAATACGCTCACCACGTCCTCGTTCTCAGACAGACGCATCATCGGTCGTCGGAACCCCTGCGCATCCTCCATCTGCTTCGCATAGTAGCGAATCAGGTCGGCCGCCTCCTCGGTATCACCCATAGCCTCCATTCGATTCTTGCCGACCTCGAGGCTCATCACGGAGGCAAGGAAATATTTGTTCTCCGAAATCCGATCGGCCGCCTTTTTCATGATCGCTACCCGGTCTCTGTAGTGCATGTCCCGCCAGGCTGGAAAGGCACTGCGTGCGGCGCGAATCGCGTCCCGCGTATCGTCGGCACTGGCATTCGCAAAGTGACCCAGGACGAAGGACGTGTCGCTGGGTGAGGTGCTCCTCATCAGACTGTCGGACGCGCGAGGCTCGCCGCCTATGTAGTTCGGATACGTTTGTCCTGCCGCCGTCTGGGCCTCCTCGAGGCCGGCATCGAACGCCGCATTAAAGACGTCCGACTGGCCGAGACCCATAGTCGAGTAAGTGATCTTAAAATCTGCGTTTTGAGCCGACATGGGCGAATGGTCTTGTGATGGCTAGAGATGCGTCAATATAGCAGATTTGGTGATCCTTTTGCCCCGGTATCGCATCCCTATCGACGATAAACTTCAATCCGGATTCTGCTTAGCTGTGTTCCAGGCATTCCCTAGCCGTCACGCTCCGATGGAGTCCGAGACCCGTCGAATCGCCGCATCCAGCCTGCGAACGAGTTCATCTATCTGATTCCTGGTGATGACAAAGGGCGGTCCAAGGATAATCAGATCGCCATCACCTGATTTCAGGAATCCACCGTTATACCAGGTAACCAATCCGCCCTCGAGCGCCTCGCGCCAGATGCGTTCGGCGACTTGCTCGGCGGCAGGAAACGGAGTTTTCGTCGACCGGTCTGCAACCAACTCGACGCCCGCCAGCAGGCCCCGCCCACGAACATCGCCGACGATTTCGATCTCGCGGAGCGAATTGAGCCGATCAAGTAGATACTCGCCCATCTTTGCGCAGCGCGAAACGAGATCGTGCTTTTTCAGGTAGCGAATCGTGGCAAGCGCCGCAGCACACGCGAGCGGATAATGCGAGAAGGTCTGATTGTAACTGAAGGAGCCGCTCTTCTCGGCGATCGTGGCGACAATTTTGTCGCTGACGGCCAGGGCGCTGAGAGGAGCATAGCCACCGCTCAACCCCTTCCCGAGCGTGATGACATCCGGAATAACCCCCTCCTGCTCAATCGCCAGCCACGATCCGGTCCTGCCCATTCCGCTGAGAACTTCGTCGTCAATAAACAGCACATCGAACCGATCGCAGATTTCGCGAATGGCCGTAAA